>NZ_JBSGZO010000013.1:0-47978 GCF_053611045.1 Streptomyces sp. NPDC054841
ACTCGACGGCCTTGGAGCAGTCGGGGGCGGTGCCCACGCCGACCACGAGTACCTGGTGATCGCAGCCATGGCCGAGCGGGCCAACCTTGTTGCCGGACTGGTGAACGCGATTCGGAACGGACAGACAGAAGAACGAGAGCACGCGCGACCTGTGAGCGATCACGCGAGGTCGCGATCTGCGATCACCGAGATGCGCGTTCGGTGATCGGGCCGGGTGCCGGCGGTGCGGTCGGCGGCGGCAGCACCGAGCGCAGGGCCCGTGTCATCGAGGCGTGCATCGCGCTCGCCAACGCGTCGTCGACCGCCGGCTACCGGCCCGGGCTGCGACCAGCCACCGCAGGGACACCCGACCCGGCCGATGCCCCCGACCCGCCCGCGTGATCTCTCAGTACCGCGGCAGGTGCCGGGCGAAGAACGAGCGTACGTGGCGGCGCACCGTGGGCACCGATACTGCGGGGTCGAGCGTGCCGACCAACGCACGCCGCGCGTCGGCCGTCATCAGCCCGGCCGCCCGCAACTGGGGCACCATGGCGGCGTAGTCGGTGAACACCCAATGTGCGGCGCGGTCGATCTGCCGTCGGCGGGTCCACCCGTGCGGATGGGCGAGCATGGCCGACCAGGAAGACTCCAGCTCCTTCTTCGCCCCCTCGTTGCCGATGAACCCGTCGGTTCCCAGCAGGAGCAGCGGCCGGTCCACCCCGTAGCGGGCGACCGGGTACAGCTCCCCCTCCTGACCGGGCCGGCGGGGCGGATGGCCCAGATAGCCCTCCAGGTTGACCGCCGCAGCGATCCGGCGGTCCTCGTACATCGCCTGGGCCACGGCGGTGCCCCCGGCGGAGTGGCCGTAGCAGCCCACCCGCCGCAGATCCAGGGCACGCCCGAGGTGCTCCGGCAGTGCGCGCCCCGCCGCATCCGGATTGCGGCCGGCAGCCAGGGCCGCCAGTTGGTCGAGGACGAAGCCCAGGTCCGCGATCCTGGTGTCGATCATGGTGCGGGCCAGCTGCGGATCCTTGCGGGGGTCGTCCCGGAACACCGTGGTGCGATAGGGACGGTTCCGGTACGCCGTGGTGTTGGGGAACTCGACCTCGCCGGCGTCGCCGGGGTGATCGACGGTCACCACCACATGTCCGTGGCTCGCCAGTTCCTCGGCGAGCCCGGTGCCCAGGGTGCGCGGGTCGCCGCCGCCCGGGCTGTAGAGGAGCACCGGTCGCCGTACGGCCTGCGCGGGCGCGCCCATGTGCGCATGGGACGCGGTAGCCGCCCAGTTCACACCGGACCGGGGCAGGCCGTGGATGCGGACGTCGATGTCGTTGAACATCGCCGCGGTGGTCTCGGTCATCTGCGGTGCGACCGGGTAGTTGCGGACGGTACGGGCCGGATAGAACACCGTGACCACGACCTCCCGTACGGGGATCGCGGGATCCCACGGGTCGCACCGGAAGCGGTCGACCAGACAGAGGGTGGCGACGCCGATGCGGTGCGGGCCGGTCGGCGCGGGCAGCCGTACGGTGACACCGTCCGCGGGCCGAGCCTGGGCCCGTGTCTGGCCCCGTGCGACACCCTCGCCGCCCATGAGGAGCAACCCGGCTGCCAGCGCGGCCGACTTGACGACGGTCCGGCGGTCCGTACCGGCCGCACCAGGGGTGAAGGAAGAAGAGAACATGGTGGGCATGCTGTCGTTCGGCGGGGAACGCGGGCGATGGTTGAGGTCCAGACCGAAACGATGGCGGACTGCCGCCGGGGAGAGTAGTGATACGGATCCATTTCACGGCCACCGACTTCGTCCGGGTCCGGTTCGGGCCCCGGCCGGCCCCTTTACAGGAGCTGAACGTGGCCCTCATGAGGATGTGCCGCCCCGACGGCGAACTGCTCTTCGGTCGCTGGCGACAGCGGCTGCTCCGGACCCTGCCGGCCGCAGCCGACCCGCTGGCGGACCTGGTTCCCGGCACGGAGGCCCCCAAGTTCATCGACGTGTTCAGCGACGACCTGACAGAAGGACTGGACACCGTACGAGCCTCCCAACCGGCCCTGGTCCGCTCCGAGATCGAGCGGGTCTACGCCCGGCACCCCGGCCCTTCCCCGCAGTGGATCCGTGGTCTGCACCGGGGCGATGACGATGCCTGGCAACTCCTGCGCCGCGCACAACAGGCGGCCTTCGAGACCGTGCTGCGCCCCGTATGGCCCCTGGTACAGGACCTGCACCAGGCAGAGTTCACCCGCTACGCGCTGACCGTGGCCGAGCACGGCACCGCCGCCGCCCTCACCGCTCTCGTCCCCGGAAGCCGCCTGCACGAGGACGTCTGGGAGTTGGAGGCGCCCTGGGAATCGGACCTCACGCCGGGCGGCCGCGGCCTGGTGCTCCAACCCACCTTCCACTGGACCGGCCACCCTCTCATCGCCGATCTGCCCGACGGTCCCGTGTTCCTGACCTACCCAGCCGGTCCGGGTCTGCCACTCGCACCGGACGCGTCGGGCGGGGCGGACGACGCGCTGGCCCGAATGCTCGGCCGGACCCGCCTCGACGCTCTGTTGCTGCTCGTCGAGGAGCACACCACCAGCGGCCTCGCCCGCCGACTGGCCGTCAGCAATGCCACCGCCTCCGCCCATGCCGCCGCGCTGCGCGGCGCGGGACTGATCACCACGGTCCGCGCCGGCCGGGCGGTGCTGCACCAGCGCACCGCCCTGGGGAGCCTGCTGGTCCGTCGGCACAGCGGGACGGACACCCGGTGACCGTCCGCTTCTCCGCCGAGCGCCCCGCCGAACAGGCGCCAGGGTGCGTCCCGGGGAGCTGGGCCCTGCGTGAGCCGACGCCGTTACGGACACGGGTGCTCCTCGCCCTTCGGCCCCCACCTCTTGCGTTCATCGCCGCGTGCCACCGTGCCGCACAGCAGCTCGGTCGCCGGCTCGTCGCTGCTGCCCCGCAGCACCGCAAGCAGCTTGTCCTCCGTCAGCCGTCCCCCGCCCGCCGCGCCGTGCGCGTCGATACGGCCGGTGGCGCCGTCGAAGCCCCCGCCGCCCAGGCCCTGGTAGAGCACGCCTTGCAGCAGCCCGCGGTCGAGGCGGTCGTCATGCCCGCCGGTGGTGCGCCAGGCCTGGTCGATGCCTTCGGCGAGGTAGCGCAACGCGTCCCAGGCGAGCGCGACATGACCGTCCTCGCGTATCGCCTTCGTCCTGGCGCTGTGGTCGCCGCCGTACGCACGGTCGTATGCGGCGAGGAAGGCCGCGGCCTCCGGGCTCCGTGCCGCCAGCGTGGGGGCGTAGCCGTGCGAGACGTAGAAGAGGGTGAGGCCCTTGAAGTCGTCCCAGGGGCGCTGCTCGTCCGTCAGCGTGTTGGTGACGTCGTCCCCGCCGAGCACGGTGATCCTCGGGCAGTCGCCGGAGATACGGGCGATCTCGGCCAGGAACAGCTGGAACTGGCTGGCCCGCGCCGACCACACCACAGCCGTCCGCGGCTCCTCACGCACGGCACGGCAGACCTCGCGGGCCAGGTCCTCCACGGTCGGCACGGGCCGCCCACCGAGCGCACCCGGCACCGGTCCCGGTTCCGGTGCGTCGGCGGGGGTGTAGAGGAGCACGTCGGTGCGCCCCGGCCCGTACGAGGCACGGAAGGACGCGGCAAGGCTGTTGCTGTAGGCGTCGGTGGCGTCGGCGACGAGACTCACCCGGCGCGCCTTCTGCCCGCCCGTGGTCATCCCGGCGCTCGAAGCGAACGCTGCCATCAGCTCGGCGGCCCGCGCATCGGTGGCGGCCGTCTGGTAGTAGTGCTCGCCCTGGCGAAGGAGTTCATCGGCGGTGCCCGAGGTGCCGACCATCGGGATGCCGGCCTTGTCGAGGGTGCGTATCGCGTCGTACGTATTGCGGCGGCTCTGCCCGAAACCGACGACGCCCGCGATGGACGGATCGCTCGCGGCGAGCTGTGCGATCCGGTCGGCGACGGCGGGTGCGTCCTTGAAGCGGTCACCCGCGTTGGCGGCGAGCACCCGCAGCGGGACGCGCTCTCCGGAACGCAGCGCCTGGGCGTTGATGTGCTGCTGTGCCAGCGCGATGCCGCGCAGCTCCGCCAACGTGCCACCGCGCACCGGGTCTTCGGCGTTCTTGCCGCCGGTGAGCGGGCCGAAGTAGACGACGGTGCGACGACCGGGCCGCGGGTCGTCGTCGGGCCGGCCCGCGAGCTCCTTGTCGACCTCCTCGTTCTGCCGCTCGATCTGCTGGAGCACGGCCCGTACGGCCTGCTCACTGGGCTCCTTGCCGAAGCCGGCCGCGCCTTCGGCGACGCCGACGCACTGCCCGTCGGTGCCGAGGAAGGTGGAGCCCTGGCAGGGGTCGTCCTTTTCGCGGTTCGCGATGTCCGGTACGAGGACGAGGCCGGCGGCGAGTGCGAGTGCGAGCGTTCCGACGCCGAGCACTCCGGCCACCTCGGCGCCGGGACCCCAGCGCGGCGACGGCGTCACCAGCGTGGGCCAGCGGCCCAGCCAGTACACCGCCGCCTGGTCGTCCTCGGGACCCTCGGCCACCGGCACGACGATGCCGGTCGGCTGACCCGGCGTCATCCCGCGCCGCTCGATGTTGATCAGCTCGGCGCCGGCGTGGGCGAGGCCCGATGCGTCGATGTCGGGGATGCGTGAGGCCAGCGAGCGCACGCCGCCCGCCACCGCGAACACCGACGTACAGCGCAAGTCCTCCATGGCGGAGCGGAGTTCACGCAAGAAGCGCTGGACGCGCGAGTCGGCCGGCCCCGCCTCGTCGAAGAGAAGCACGAAGCGGGAGGTGCGTCGTCTCCGCCAGGGATTGAAGAGACGGGCCCGGCACGCCTGGTCGAGGTCGGCGAGCAGGGCGTGCATGAGCACCCGGTCCATGCGCTCCGGCTCACTGGCCGGCTCGCCGTGTACGAGGTCGAGCGCGGAGCGGAAGAAGTCGGTGGGCGGGCTGCCGTGCTGACGGCGCACCCACTCGGCGTACCAGCTGCGGCTGCGGGCCCGCCCGAGCATGCGGCGGTTGGCGCGCCAACCGTAGATGGCGCGCGGCAGCCGCTGGAAGAGTGGGCCTGCGATGAAGTTCCACAGCAGCTCGAGCAGCGTGCCGCCGCTGGCCTGATCGCGGCCGCCGAGCCACCACAGGGTCTGGGCGGTACGGGACCAGTTGCGGTGCTCCGTGTAGCAGTGGTTGCGCAGCTCGGCGTGGCGGCGCTCCATGAGTCCCTCGATGGCGGGCGCGGTGACGACGGAGCGCAGCAACCGGTAGCTGTGCAGCCGCAGTTCACCGGTGCCGGGTGGCATGGTCTCGGCAAGCTGAAGAGTCAGATGCTCGAAGAGCTCGAGCGGCGGCGGCTCGGTCCCGTCCGGGATCTGCGGGATGTACGCGTGCGGGGCGAGGACCTCGCTGCGGCCGCGCATCCGTGAGCGGAGCCCCGTGACGATCCGGCGTCCCGCATTGCCGCCGCCCGGCTCACTGAGCAGGACGACCGGCACTCTGCTGCGGCTGCGCCGCGGCTGTACCACCAGTTTGTCGAACGCGTCGATGAAGCGCTCGACACCCGGATAGGCCGGAATGCGGCTTTGTGGATCCCCTGCAGTCATGAGTAGGCCCCCCCTTGTTCCCCCTGAGAAGCAAGGTTTATTCCCATGGACTGCCATATGCAAGCGTGGAGTTGGATCACATGGCAGGCACAATCCTGCCGGGGACGTCCCCGCCCTCGGACCGGCGTCCGGACCCCCGGCCCGTGGGGCCGTTCCCGGCACGGGCTCCCGGGGTGCGGCTTTCCGGGGCGGGGTCGTAGGTCACCACGACGCCGCGCTCTAAGGGGTGCGAGCACCGGGTCGCGACGGGCTGCCGGGGCGCGGATAGACCTTGGACTGCTTGACGCTTCCGAACGCGAAGCTGGATTCGATCGACGTGATGCCGGGAATGGCGTGGATCTGCGTGCGCACCAGCGTCTCGTACGCCTCCAGGCTTTCGATGACGACTCTGAGCAGGTAGTCGCTGCTGCCCGCCATCAGGTAGCAGTCCTGGATGTGCTCGATGAGGCCGACGTGCTGCTCGAACACATTGACGGCTTCGGCGGTGTGGCGTTCCAGGCGGACCCGTACGAACACGGTGATCGGGAGGCCGAAGGCGACTTGGTCCACCATGGCCGTGTAGCCGCTGATCAGGCCCGACTCCTCCAGGCGGCGTACCCGGCGCAGACAGGGCGACGGGGAGAGCCGGACACGGTCGGCCAGGTCCTGGTTGGACAGGCGCCCGTCCGCCTGCAACTCGTGGATGATCTGGAGATCCACAGCGTCCATCGTCACTCCTTGGCAGATTCTGCCTCCAGGCTAGGTCGAGAGGGCAGAACTAGCAATCGGCTGCCCCACTGATCGCTCTAACCTTGCTCACAAGAACCAGGGTGGGTAGTCGGTGCCGCCCGAGCAGGTCATGGGCGGGAGGAATCTTCGGTGGTCACGGTGAAAGCGTCGGGGGCAGCGCCGCCCGCCGGGGTGGAGAGCACCTCCCGGAGCGCCTCCCAGAGCACCTCCCCGGCGTTCCGTGCCGCCGGACACGGACGGCTCTCTCCGCAGACGGCGGGGATGCTGGCACTGCTGCTGACCGTGACGATCTGGGCCGCGTTCGCCCTGAGCGCCCGAGCTCTCAGCGACTCCACCCTGCTGCCCGCCGACGCGGCCCTGCTGCGGTTCGGCGTGCCCCTCGTCGTCCTGGCGCCCGCCCTGTGGCGGCGCCGGCGCCGGCTGGCCGCCGTGCGGCCGGGTCCCGCAGCCAAGATCGTCTGCGGTGCCGGGGTGCCGTTCTTTCTCGCGGCGATGTACGGCGGGTCGCTGACGTCGGCCGCATTCGTCGGTGCGATCGTCCCCGGGATGGTCCCGCTGTTCGTCTCAGCCCTCATGGTTGCGGGCGGCCGCGGTGCTCCGCGCGGAACGCAGAGGGCCGGGCTGGTGCTGATCGTGGCCGGCGTCGTCGCGCTGGTCTGGCGCTACACCGCCGCGCTGGACCAGGACGTTCTGCTCGGTTCGGGCACGCTGCTCGTCGCCAGCGGGCTGTGGGCCCTGTACACCGTGGGGCTGCGGGAAGTGGACCTCGACCCCGTCGGGTCCATCGGGCTGCTGTGCCTGCCGTCGTTCGCCGTGATCGCGATCCTGGCCCTGACCGATGTCCTGCCCACCGGTCTCGCCCGGGCGGCCGGCGGCGACATCGCGCTGTTCCTCGTCGTGCAGGGCCTGGGTGTCGGCCTGTGTGCCGGTCTGCTGTACGCGTTCGCGATCCGCCGGCTGGGACCGGAGCGCAGCTCGGTCTTCGGCAGCCTCAGCCCGGTCGCCGTCGTCCTGCTCGCCATCCCCCTCCTGCACGAGTCGCCGACCCTGTCCGTCCTCGTCGGCGTCCCCCTCATCACCTCCGGCGTGGTCCTCGCCAACCGACGCCCCCGACACAAGGTTCCCGCTGATGCTTGAGCTCCTGCCCTCCCCGCCCGTCGACCCGCTGTGGGACCTTGCCGCCGAGTACGCCGCCGACACGCGTCCCGAGCGCCTCGACCTCGTCCTCGGCGTCTACCGCGACCACACCGGGACCACCCCCGTCATGGCGGCGGTCCGGAAGGCCGAGCTGCACCTGGCGGAACGTTCCGCCTCCAAGGAGTACCGCGGACTCTCGGGCAACACCGCCTTCAACCGCGCCATGCTGTCCATGGTCCTGGGCACCGAAGCCCTGACCGCACGCGCCACGGCCGTCCAGACCGTGGCGGGCACCGGAGCACTGCGACTGCTGGCCGACCTGGTGCGCCAGACCCACCCGGGCGCGACGGTGTGGATCAGTGACCCCGCCTACGTCAACCACCGGCCCATCCTGGAAGCCGCCGGCCTGAAGGTCCGGACATACGGCCGACTCGACTCCGAAGGGCTCCCCGACACCACGGGCATGCTCGACGACCTGCGTGCCGCCGGAAGCAAAGACGTCGTCCTGCTCCAGGGCTGCTGCCACAACCCCACGGGAGTCGACCCCTCCTTCGAGACATGGGAGGCGCTGGCCGAGCTCGCCGCGACCAACGGCTGGGTTCCCTTCGTCGACCTGGCGTACCACGGGCTCGGTGACGGCCTCGAGGCCGACCTGAGGGCCACCCGGATGCTGGCCGACCGGCTCCCGGAGATGCTCATCGCCGTCAGCTGTTCCAAGAACTTCGGCCTCTACAGCGACCGCACCGGCTGTGCGGTCGTCCTCGGATCGTCGCGGCAGGCGCTGCGGCACGTGGAAACGGCACTGCAGAACGCCGCACGGACGCTGTACTCGATGCCACCGGAGCACGGCGCCGCCGTCGTCACCACCATCCTCGAGGACGTGCAACTGCGGGCCGCTTGGCGGGCCGAACTCGACGTCATGCGCAACCGGATAACGGCCAACCGGTCGGATCTGGTCGCACACCTCGGTGCGCTGGGCTGCGGCACCCAGGCGGAGGCGCTCGCGCGACAGAAGGGCATGTTCTCGATGCTGCCGCTCACGCCGGACCACATGCGCCGGCTGCGCCGGCAGTTCGCCATCTACGGCACGGCCTCGGGGCGCATCAACATCGCCGGCATCTCGGCGCACCGGATCCCGTTCCTGGCACAGGGCATCGCCGCGGTCCTCGGCACCGTCGACACGGCTCGCGCCGTCCCGTTCGTCTGACGGTGCGCAGCGCCCCGAGCCCGAGCCCGAGCCCGAGCCCGAGCCCGAGCCCGAGCCCGAGCCCGAGCCCGAGCCCGAGCCCGAGCCCGAGCCCGAGCCCGCGCCCGAGCACACGCAGGTGAAGCGGCCTCGGAGCGGTGAGGACGGGCGAAAGGGAATCCCCAGCCGGGTAGGCGCCCCAGTGCGCGCCCCTCGACGACCGGCCGACCGAACACAGGGGACCGTGGCAGGATCCGCGGGCATGATGATCGAACGAATCGAACAAGCGGATCGGCCCGTCGCCCTGGTCAGCGGGTCCACGTCGGGGATCGGGGAGGCCGTCGCGCGAAGGCTGGCGGCGGACGGGATGCGGGTCGTCGTGCACTCGCGGCGCAGTGTGGAGGCCGGGGAGGCGCTGGCGGCGGAGCTCGGCGGCGCATACGTGCGGGCGGATCTGGCGGTGGAGGAGGAAGCCCGGGGGCTGGTCGAGGCCGCGCTCGGCCGGTACGGGCGGCTGGACGTGCTGGTGAACAACGCGGGCATCAGTTGGCCGATCCCGCACGACGACCTGGCCGCGGCGACACCGGCGGACTGGCGGCAACTGCTGGAGGTCAACCTGATCGCGCCATGGGTGCTGTGCACGGCGGCACTTCCGGCGCTGCGCCGATCCCCCGTGGGAGGCAGCATCGTGAACGTCACCAGCCACGCCGGGGTGCGCCCCAAGGGCTCATCGGTGCCGTACGCGGCGAGCAAGGCCGCGCTCAATCACGTGACCCGGCTGCTCGCGGCCGCGCTCGGGCCCGAGGTGCGGGTCAACGCGGTGGCGCCGGGGCTGGTGGACACGCCGATGACGAAGGACTGGGCGCAGGCGCACGAGCTGTGGCGGGACCGCGCGCCCATGCACCGCCCGGCCCAGCCCGCCGACGTGGCGGACCTGGTGGCGTCAGTGATCGCCAGCACCTATCTCACCGGTGAGGTCATCGTGCTGGACGGCGGGCTGAATCTGACCTGAGAAGCCATCCGCTGACAACTGAAGTCCCGGGGCGCGACCCCGCGTCACGGCAACGAGCGTGTGAGCCATACGACTTCGCCGCTGTCGTCCGTGGAAATGTGATCCCGCTCGAACCCGAGCTTCTCAAGAACACGGAACGACGGTGTGTTCCATGTGCCGACGGTCGACCAGAGCCGCTTCCGCCCGGTCGCTATTGCGGCATCGAGCACCGCGCCGGCCGCCTCGGTGGCGTAGCCACGCCCATGTGCACGCTGGAACAACTCATACGCGATTTCAGGCTCCTCTACGGTGGAGCGGCCGATGATCAACCCGCAATAGCCGATGAAGTCGCCTTCGTCACGGCGCTGGATGGGCAGCAGGGCGATCCCTGTCGTCGCCGTTGCGGTGAGCTGCGTCGCGATGAGCGTCCGGGTGTGCTCAACCGTGGGCGTCCCGTTGCCACGTTCGGAGTGGAGGGCGCGGAGCTCAGCGGCGTCCGACTCGGCCCACGGCCGCAGTGTCAGCCGCTCGGTCTCAAGGTGGAACGACATCGTCTCGTACGTAGACATGCCCCTACTCTGCCCCGTGGATCATCACGAACTACAGCTGGAGTATTGACCTTCGCAGCATTGCCCCATGGCCGACGACAGACCAACTACGGAGATCTGCCGGGCAGCCGTGGTGCAGCCCGGTTTGATGCGACAGCTGAGGCCGAGCTTGCGCTCGACGTGTCGGCCAGTGCACCGCGAGCCGGCGTCAATGGATCGAGGAGAGGATGGGTTATGGCCCTTCCGGGTTCTCTAAGCTGCCGAGGATGACTGAGCTCCGACAACAGGAACCGGGGGACTGAGGTGGACGGGGGGATGCCGCGCCCGCATGACGCTGGGAACTCTGCGCAGTTCGTGGCAGTGATGCGGCAATTACGGCAGTGGGCGCATCTGAGCTATCGCGAGTTGGAACGCCGGGCGGGGGCGGCCGGCGACGTTCTTCCACGTGCCACGCTCGCTGGCGTACTGAGCCGGCAGGAGCTGCCGCGCGAGGAGTTGCTGGCTGCATTCGTCCGAGCTTGTGGCGGTGACGAGCCCACGGTCGAGGCCTGGGTCGGAGTCCGCAAACGCCTGGCTGTCGAGCTCGAGCAGTACGCCTTCGATGTCGTGTCAGCCGAAGATGCGGCGCCGGTGGGATCGCCTGACGCGCAGCGCCTGGATCCAGGCCCGGAGCAGCGAAGCGGCCTGGACGAAGGCTCACGGAAGGGCGCCGCCTCCCATAGCGAAGCCGCTGAGGCGGACGTCGCTGGTGTGGCGGACGAAGCGGAGAATCCTGCTGTTCCTGCTGTTCCTGCTGTTCCTGCAGAAGGGCAGAAGGTCGCGGTGCCTCCACCCGCGTTTGAGCCATCGCCGGTGGCTGTGCCGGCGACTGGCGCCAACGCGGGTTCCCTGTCCACGAGCCTGGCGCAGGGGAATCCCTCTGCTGCGCCCCGGACGGCGCGGCCCGCACCTGCGGGGCCGCAGGGGGCTCTGCGTCGTCTTCGGCGGCCGAGCCTGGTGATCGCGGCCAGTGCGGTGATCGTGCTCCTCACCGCAGCTGTCACAGGGATCCTGCTTCCCCGCGACGACTCTGGCGGGCCGCAAGTGCCCCGGACGGGCGCTCCGGCAGCCACTGTGTCTCCGTCGAGAGAGTCTGGTCGTCCCTCGGGCGGTGCCACGTCCAGCGCTGCCGTCACCAAGCCGGTCAAGGACGGGCCTGCGTCGAGCGGGACGGTGGATGCCCCGTCGGTGACCCCGTCCAAGAAGCCAACCGTTCCCAGGAAGCCGGAGCCAGGGCGGACCCCGCAGCAACCGGGTCCGACCGTGTATGAACCACCGCCCACGTACGAACCACCGCCGTCCTTCACCACGCCGCCTGTGTCGGGTGGTGGCGACTCATTCCCGGAGGAGACGTGCTGGGACGTCACCAACGACTGTGTGTGATCGGCGCATCGGCCGGTTCTACGCGCTGATGTGGCGGTAGGCAACGACTTGTGAGGACGGCGGCAACGGCGCAATGGTGACGGTGCTGCCGGGGCGGGGTGCGTGGACGACTTTGCCGTTGCCGTTGCCGATGCAGAGCTGGACGTGTCCGCCGGGCCCGGCACGTAGCCCGGCCCTCCTCACGTCGCGCGGCGCGGCCTCCTCAGACACGAGGCAGGGTGTGGGACCGGCCATGACCAGCGCATCCCGAGCTCCGACAGTTCCTCCACCCGCTGCCAGCTCATCACCGCCGGCCGCAGCACTCTCTCACCCGGCGGCAGCAGATGCACCGCACCTATGGAGGCTCCGGTCTCCCGCACGACTGGGACAGAGCGGGGTCCAGCGGCTCCGGACCGGAGCCTGCCGCCGGGGTGGCGGCGGCAGCGTTGTGACGGCGGCTGCTGGACCCCAGTGGCGGATGCGATAAGCCTCCAGTCGCTTGAGTCGGTCCAAAGACTTGAACTATTCCAGAAAACCCGTACCGTCGAAGGAGAGATTGCAACCTCCACCGAAGGCTCGCCCTCATGGACCGCACCATCCCCACGGACGCGGCTGCCCCTGCCTCTCAGCGCTGCGCTCCGCCCGCACACCCCGCCGCGCCACTGGCGGTGACCTGCGAGGAATCGTTCGTGGGCGGGCCCTGGCCTCTGCCGTGGTCGTCGACCGCGTGCGCTCTGGCGAGGACCGCTATACGCGACGTACTCCCTCGCTGGGGTCTCGGCGAGCTCGTCCCGACCGCCGAGCTGCTGGTGAGCGAGCTGGTGTGCAACGCATTGCGTCATGCCGTCGGCCCACTGCGCCTCACCCTTGAGCGGCTGTCCGATGTGCGCTGCCTGGTCAGCGACGGCTCCTCGGAACCTCCCTGCCCGACTGATGCCGGCCCCGAGGACGAGGACGGCCGCGGCCTGGCACTCGTGGACATGCTGGCCGCACGGTGGGGCTGTGAGCGCGGGCCCGAGGGGAAGAGCGTGTGGTTCGAGCTCTCCGCCGACGCGGACACACCTGACCTGGACGGAATGGACGGAATGTACGGAATGGACGCCCTGGACGCCCTGGACGGCCAGGGCGGATCATGGACGGGGAAGACCGGCCTGGATGGCCTGGACACCTTGAAGGGCGACGGGAAGACCAGGGCAGCATGACAACCGCGACGACCGGCGAGGAACCCATGGCGCTGGCCGCGGCACGGCTGCGCACGTCGGGCATGCGCGTGACCGCCCAGCGCATGGCCCTGCTGATGGCTGTCTACGAGTCGCCCGGCCACCTGGACGCCGAAACCCTGCGCGAGCGCGCTCAGCGGGTCACGGGCCGCCTGTCTTTGCAGGCCACCTACAATGTGCTGCGCGCCCTCACGGACGCCGGATTGGTGCGGTGCACGCACATCCCCGGTCACCCGGCGCGCTACGAGATCGAGCGCCACGACAACCACCACCACTTTGTGTGCCGCCGCTGCGGTGCCATCCGTGACGTCGAATGCACGGTGGGCGCGGCTCCATGCATGGAGCCGCAGTTGCCGGAGGAGTACGACACCCAGGAGGCCGCGGTGACCTTCTGGGGTATGTGCCCCGACTGCGGGACCGTCGCCCGGGCATAGCCGTCGCCCGTCCCGGCCATCCGTCACCTCGCCCTCCAGGCACCCGCCCCCGTGGTCGCCCGGATGCTCGGCCACCACGACGACAGCACCGCCCAGCTCGCCGCTGAGGCCGGAGGGACCTGGCAGCACCAATCCCCTACGGGCCCCGAGGGGGTTTTCCCCCCTTGCGGCCCGGGGGGTCGCTCCATGTCCCAGCGGAGCGGTCGACGGGCATGATCCATCCATGACTTTACGGCGAACAAGTATCCGGATTCTGGCTGGTGCGGCGGTCCTCGGCAGTGTGTCCGCCCTGCTGGCTCCGGTCTCGGCGGCGGCCGGCTCCGACAGCGAGCGGGCACAAGGCGGTGCCGTCGTCTCCGTCGAGCAAGCGGCCGACCTCACAGCGGAGGAAGTGGCCGGGGAACTCCGGGGAAAGATCGACTCGTCCCAGGTCCGCTACGGCGTGACCGCCTATCGGGTCACCTACCGCACCACTGACAGCGAGGGCGCCCCCACGACCGCGAGCCAGCTCGTCGTCCTGCCCAAGAACGGGGCCCGCCACCTGTCCACCGTCTCCTGGCTGCACGGCACCACCGTCTACCGCAAGGACGTCGCCTCGGAGAATCCGAAGTCGAACGACCGGCTCGTCGCCCTGCTGTTCGCCTCGACCGGGCGGGCCGTTTCGGCGCCCGACTACGTGGGCCTCGGCTCGGGCGAAGGCTTCCACCCCTACGGTGACCCTCGGGCCACCGTCGCGGCCTCGGTGGACGGCCTGCGCGCGGCCCGGACCTTCGCCCACCGGAACGGCCGGGAGCTGAAGCGGAAAGTTCAGGTCAGCGGGTTCTCGCAGGGCGGCCCCGCGACCATGCTGGTAGGCCGGGCGCTTCAGCAGGACGGCGCCGACCGCTACTTCAGGCTGGGGGCACTCGCCCCGGTCAGCGGCCCCTACAACCTCTCGGCCTTCGAAGCCGCCGCCGCCGACGACAAGATCGCCAAATCCGGCATCTACCTCGCCTACTTCGTCACCGCCTGGAACAAGATGTACGGCCTTTACACGTCACCCGGCGACGTCTTCCGCTCCCCCTACGACAGCAAGGTGGAGGGTCTCTTCGATGGTCATCACACCGTCGGGCAGATCGTCAGCGAACTCCCGGCGGCCTCCAAGGACCTGTTCACCGAGGACTTCCTGAACAAGATCCGCAAGCCCGACGGTGTCCTGAAGGACAAGCTGCGCCCGGTGGACAACACGTGCGACTGGCGGCCGAACGTACCGGTGGAGATCTTCCACGGCCGGGGCGACAAGGACGTCGACTTCAGTCACGCGGTGTACTGTGCCGACCAGTTGACGAGGAACGGCGCCGCACGCCGGCTGACCGATGTCGGCGACTACGACCACAACGGATCGGTGCGGCACGCCCTGCCCCGGATCGTCAGGTTCTTCGACGAGTCTGAGAAGACCGACTGAAGCGCGCCACCGGCAACGGCTGGTCCGCGTTGCACACCCACCACCTGGAACTGCTCGGCGTGGGACGCTGGAACATGGCGGTGTCCCCTGATGCGGCGGCTGCTTCCCGGCGATCGGCCTCCACCCACGTCGGTGAGGCACTCACCACAGACCGGCAGCCGGTCCGACTCCTGCGCGTGCAAGCCGAGCTGCACATGCGGCTTCAGCGAGTCCTCGGTCACCTGTGCGAGCCGGCGCACGGCTGGGTGGACAGCGCAGATGCCACCGGATGGCCGCCGCGAGGTGCAACTGCCTCGCCGCGCGCTGGACCAGCAGCGGTCACTCGGCGTGGGCCCACAGGACCTGAGCCGGAACCGCGACGTGGGGAACGAGTCTCCTGGTGGAGTTGTGATCTGGGTATGGGGCCCAGGCTGCAGTTGAGTACGTCCGCTCATTCCCGCAGGCCGCTCGCCGCCGACGATGTAGCTCAACATCGTTGAGACCGGGAGACCAACATGCTCAGCTGTATCGCCGGTGCTCTGGTGCCCGCGGTGGGACGCCTCTCGGTGAGCGCCGACGACGGTACCGAACTGGCGCCGGGCAGTATCCTCGCCGCGAACCACACCTCGCTCGCCGACCCCGCCGTCGTGCTCGCTGCTCTGCACCGCCTCGGTGTCGAGCCGGTCGTCATGGCTGCCGCCGGCCTGTGGCGTGTCCCGCTCCTGGGACACACTCTGACCCGCGGAGGACACGTCCCGGTGTTCCGCGGGACCCGGCGGGCTGCGGACGCCCTCGACCTCGCCGCAGCGGCCCTGGAGAGGGGTCGGCTGGTCCTCATCTACGCCGAGGGCGGCCTCCCGCGCCGCAAGGACGCCGCCGAGGCGGCTCCCAGTACCTTCCGCAGTGGCCTGTCCCGGCTCGCTCTCCGCACCGGCGCGCCTGTCGTTCCTGTAGGGCAGGCCGGGGCACGCCGGGTCATCTCGGGGAATGCTGCCAAGCAGATCGCGGGCCTGGCCACCGCGCCACTGCGCCGCCCGAATCTGCACGTCCACGTGGGAGTTCCGCTCGAGCTGACGGGTGACGGTGCCATGCGGACTGCTCAGGCCCGCACGGCAGTGACGGCCGCGTGGAGGACAGCGGCTGCCCACCTCGGCGAAGCCGCCGCGCTCGCTGCGTAGTTCGCGTCGAGTTCGAGGACGTTGCTGCACTTCTGGCTGCGCCGCGGCGTCGACGGCTTCCGGATCGACGTCGCCGGCGGCCTTGCGAAGCTCTGCCGAACCACCCTCCTCCCTGCGCCGTGCTTGGGGGCGTCAGGGCGCTTGAGCGCCATGTGGCAGGGAAGTCGGGAGTGTTGACATGGGCAAGTGGCATGGCGCCTCGATCGCGGTGACGGCTGTTGCTCTCCTCGCGACGACCGCGTGTGGAGGCGGGAAGAAGGCGGCAAGAGCGATGCCGCGCAGCCGGCGGGCGCCGGGGCCAAGCCCGCCGAGCCATAGCCAAAGATGTTGCTCGGTGTGACTGCGACCATGGATGATCGCGGCCGTGACAATCATCTTCGCCGTCATCACCGGCGCGATCTTCGCCTGGCTGGGCGGCATCTTCCTGGCGCCTGCGCGTCGTAAGAGCTGGGTCCGCAATCGATTCGTCCCCGAAGAGTACGGACTCGTGCCCCGGGACCAGTTGGACCCCCAGCGGGCAGGGCCGCCCGTACCCCCCTATCGGTTCAAGGAAATGCAGGCCGTCGCGGACGCGGCCTGGGAAGGGGACTGGCGCCCGGCGGCCGCGTATGTGGAGGCCGCGGGCGAGGACTGGGACGAGCGGTGGTCCCGGATGGAGCTGCTGCAGCAGATCGCCGACGAAGCGGACGCCTGGCTGGACAACTGGCGCGCGGTCCAGCCGGAGAACTGCGACGCCGCCACCCTGTACGCCCAGATGCTCCTCCACAGCGCCTGGGCGATCCGTGGCACCGAGTACGCACACAAGGTCCCGGATGAGCGGATGAAGCGATTCCGGGAGCTGCTCCCCGCCTCGATCACCGCTGCGAAGCAGGCCGCCGAACTCGATCCGCTGAACCCCGGTCCGTGGGTCGTCATGGTCACCGCCGCCCGCGGAGTGCAGTACTCGGGAGCCCAGTTCCGACCGCTGTGGGAAGGGCTCGTGGCGCGTGCCCCCTACCACTACGCCGGTCATTGGCAGGCCCTGCAGTACTGGTGCGCGAAGTGGTTCGGCTCCGACGAGCTGATGCTGGAGTTCGCCGAGCGTGCCGTACGGTACGCCCCGGCCGGAAGCCCGCTCGCCGGCATGCATCTGCACGCGCTGGACGAGCTCGAGAAGGGTTCCTCGGCCATACCCTCCTCCCGCAAGGCCAAGGAACTGCTCGAAACCGTTGCCGACTCCCTGAACCAGGTGCCCGGCGACGACGAACGCCTGCCCCGGCTGCGCCACAAGCTGGCGTACCACCTCGGCAAGGCCGGACTCCACGAGGCGGCACTGGAGCAGTTCCGCCGTATCGGCCCCTGGTGCGGCGCGGCGCCCTGGAACAAGGAGGCGGACCCGGTTGCCGCGTTCGAACTGGCCCGGGGCACCGCAGCGAAGAAGGCCAAGGGGAACCGCCCGACGACGTCAGGGGAGTGAGGGCGGTCCCGTCGCTTCTGACTCGTGACTCCGGACTCGTGACTCCTGACTCGTGACTCTGGACTCGTGACTCCGGACTCCTGGCCGGGAGCAACCTGCCTCCGATTGCGACCGGGACGGCCAGGCATGTCGATGTGACGGGCGTCACCATGGCTTGCGCTACGTGGGCGAGGGCGGCCGGATGTACGTTCCCCGTCAATGACTGAGGATCTTGTGTACGCAGGAGTCGCCGGGCAGGCCGCAGCCGTCCGTGCCGGTGATGTGTCAGCCCGTCAGCTCACCGAGCTGCTGCTCGCCCGCATCGAGAACCACGACGGCGCCCTCAACGCGTTCACCGTGGTCATGGCCGAAGAGGCGCTGGCCGAGGCCGCTCGGCGGGATGCCACACCAGTGGGCGAGCGGGGTCCGCTGCACGGGGTGCCGGTCGCCATCAAGGAGGAGAACGACGTCTCCGGTCACGTGACGACGTTCGGTACCGCCGCCAACACCCGGCCCGCGGCAGCGGACAGTGAGGTGGTGCGCAGACTGCGTGCCGCGGGTGCGGTCGTCATCGGCAAGACGAACATGCCGGAGTTCGGCCTGTTCCCGTTCACCGAGTCGTCGGCGCACGGCGCCACGCGCAACCCGTGGTCGCTGGAGCACTCACCGGGTGGTTCCAGCGGTGGCTCCGCGGTGGCGGTCGCGGCCGGTCTCGTTCCGGCCGCCATCGGCGGAGACGGCGGCGGCTCGATCCGGATTCCGGCCGCCTGCTGCGGACTGTTCGGGCTGAAGCCCACACGCGGGCGCGTCTCCACCTCCCCGCACCCGCACCTGTGGTGGGGGCTGGGCGTGATCGGTCCGCTGACGCGCTCGGTGCTGGACTGCGCCCTCGTCCACGACGCGATCCGGGGTTCCACGGCCGGGGACATGTTCCGCGCCGCCGAGCCGGCCACCTCGTTCGCGGCGGCCGCCGCGAGCGGACCCGGGCGGCTGAGGATCGGCTGGTCGACCAAGCCGGTCGCCCGTGGAGTGCGGCCGGCGGCCGAAGTGGTTCGGGCCGTCACGGATACGGCGGCGCTGCTCGCAGAGCTGGGCCATCACGTCGAGGAGATCGATCCTCACTACCCGGACCCGACGGCGGCGTTCGTGCCCCAGTGGTTCGCCGGGTTGCGCACCGAGGCCTTCGCGATGGACGACTACAAGCGGCTCGAGCGGCGGACCCGTGAGACGGTGCGCCTCGGTACCTGGGCCCGGCCGGGGGTCACGCGGTGGGGCATCGCGCAGGGCGAGAAGGTCGCAGCCAAGGCGAACCGGGTCTTCGATCGGATCGACGTGCTGCTCACCCCGACGATCGCGCGCCTGCCGCCCAGGACAGGGCAGCTGAGCGGCACCGGCACGGTCCGGGCCGTGCTGCGGGCGATGCCGATGATCGCGTACTGCGCGCTGTGGAACGTCACCGGCAACCCCGCGGCCTCGGTCCCGGCCGGGTTCACCAACTCCGGCCTGCCTCTCGCCGTACAGTTGGTCGGCCGCCGGGACGACGAGACGACACTGCTGTCACTGGCCGCTCAACTCGAGACCGCTCGCCCCTGGGCCGGAGACACCCCGCTGAGATCCTCCTCGTAGGAGCACTTGCCCGGGTTGGGCTCCGCGCGAGCTACCCGAGGGGGTGCGGGGGGCCCAGGTACGGGAACTCGGGCAGCAGGTCGGTATGCGGGCCGATGTGGTCCTCGGTGATCTTGCCGCCCGTGACCATGGCGAGGCGGGCGTCGGTCACGTCGTCCGTGAGGGTGCGGCCGTTGGGGTAGGCGATGGGCCGTTCGCGGTCGTAGTCGAGGATGTCGGGCAGCACGGTGCGCAGCGCCCGCTCGGCGCCCGCCCTGTCGTAGCCGCCGGTTCGGGCGAGGACCGCGGACCACGGTTCGAGGTATGTTGCCCAGTCGTCGGCGGGTTCGCCCGCGTTGTAGGAGTCCTTGACCTCGTTGGCGTTGAAGTACGCGGTGAGGGAGGGGTGGGCGCCGCGATCGACCGAGAGCAGCTCGCCGTTCTTGCGCACGCTGACGCGAGCCCACACGCCGATGGGGTCGTCGCCCAGGTCGGAGTCCGGCACCTCCAGGACGATGCCGAAGACGTTCTTGTCGGCGCCGAAGTCGTTGCCCGTCCATGTGAAGTCGTTGACGATGCCGTCGAGGTCCGCGAAGAACGGGTCGCTGCGCAGGCCGGCGGAGAACCGGTGCTCGCCGGACACGACGGGCAACGGCTCGGCCCCGAAGGCGACGGGGACCTCGGTGAAGAGGACCTCCCCGGCGGCCTCGTGATCGCGCGCCGCATCGCCGACAGCCCGCAGGACGGTCGCGGTCTGCTCACCGTCGAGTGGCTCGGAGAAGACAAAGCTGTACGCCACGTCGGCCCTGTGGTCGCTGTCGGTGTCCACGTTGATCCGGTAGACCGCGTCCGGGTGGAAAGCGTCGCCCTGGCTGGGGGCGAACGGATTCACGTTCATGATCAGGACGGTGCGACGGCCGCCCGGGGCCGGGAAGACGAAGAGATCCGTCAGGTCGAGGCGCGCGTCCCCTTTCGGGGAACGGAGGTCGGGCCCGCTGAGATGGTGCGACATGTCTCTCCCGGGTGGTCGTACGAAGGAATGCGGCAGCATCCCCAGTCGACCGCGTCCCGGCCCGGGGCGCGGCACGACAAGCCCACAGGCAGTAACCGGTTCACCCGTGGGAGGCGGGGAACCGGTTCAACAAGGCGTGCCAGGCGCGTCGCCGCTCTGCGAGCAGGTGGTCGATGGTATGGCGGCGGGCCGACCGCCCGGAGAGTCGTCACGCGTTCGGCGGAAGCGGGCTCGGCATTCGTCCGGGCGGGCGAGCACGCCGCAGATCTCCTCGCGGGTGGCCGCGTCCCCGGCCACGTACGGACCGGGCACGGTGGCGGGGCAGTCGTCGCCGGTGATGCGGGTTGCGCCGGTGCCGCGCACCGCTCACACGGCACCGCTCACTCGGCTCGCTCACACGGCACCGCTCACTCGGCACCGCTCACATAGCACCGCTCACACGGCCCGCCTCTCGTCGGCGGCCGCCCCGGTGAACCGGTTGGCGGGCCGGGGCAGGCCGTAGTGCTCACGCAGGGTGCGTCCGGTGTACTCGGTACGGAACAGCCCCCGGTGCTGCAGCTCCGGTACCACCTGGTCCACGAAGTGCGTGAGCCCGCTGGGCAGCAGCGGCGGCATGATGTTGAAGCCGTCCGCGGCGCCCTGGGTGAACCACTCCTCCAGCTGGTCGGCGATCTGCTCCGCAGTTCCGGCGAAGACGCGGTGCCCCCGCCCGCCGCCGAGCCGGGCGATCAGCTCCCGCAGGGTGAGGCCGTCGCGGCGGGCGAGCTCGGCGACCAGGGTGAAGCGGCTCTTGTTGCCGTTGATGTCCCGTTCCTCGGGCAGCTCGGGCAGCGGGCCGTCCAGCGGCAGACCGCTCAGGTCCGCACCGAGCATTCCGGACAGCTGAGCGAGGCCGTACTCGGGGATCTGCAGCTCGGTCAGCTCCGCCTCCAGGGCGCGGGCCTCTGCCTCGGTGGAGCCGATCACGGGGCAGATCCCGGGCAGGATCTTCAGCTCGTCCTCGGCCCGGCCGTACCGGGCCAGCCGGGACTTGAGGTCCTTGTAGAAGGCCTGGCCGTCGGCGAGGGTCTGCTGGGCGGTGAAGACGGCCTCGGCGTACTGCGCGGCGAACTCCTTGCCGTCCTCGGAGGATCCCGCCTGCACCAGCAGGGGATGGCCCTGGGGAGAGCGCGGCACGTTCAGCGGCCCACGCACCCCGAAGTACTCGCCCCGGTGGTCGATCTGCCGCACCCTGTCGGTGTCGGCGTAGATGCCGTGCGTCCGGTCGAGCACGATGGCGTCGTCGTCCCAGCTGTCCCACAGCTTGGTGGCCACCTCGACGAACTCGCGTGCCCGCTGATAGCGCAGGCCGTGCTCCAGGTGCTCGTCCTGGCCGAAGTTGCGTGCTTCGTCGACGCTGCCCGAGGTGACGATGTTCCAGCCCGCCCGGCCGCCGCTGAGATGGTCCAGGGACGCGAACTTGCGCGCGGTGTGGAAGGGCTCGTTGTAGGTGGTGCTGACGGTGGCGATCAGGCCGACGTGCTCGGTCACGGCGGCCAGCGCGGACAGCAGGGTGAGCGGTTCGAAGCCGCCGAGCGCGTTGTGCCGGATCTTGCCCCACAGGGCGAGTCCGTCGGCGAAGAAGACCGAGTCGAGTTTGCCGCGATCGGCGATCTGTGCGAGTTCCTGGAAGTAGCGCAGGTCGGTGACCCGTTCTGGCTGGGTACGAGGGTGGCGCCAGGCGGCATCGTGGTGGCCGGCGTTCATCAGGAAGGCGTTGAGGTGCAGTTGGCGTGGGCCGGAGGTGGTCATGGCAGTCCCGGGTGAGAGGGGGTGGGAGAGAGTGAGAAGAGCAGAACGAATGAGGCCGGGCGGGGCCGGTGTGTGCGTCGACGTATCCGCCAGAACCGCTCGGCGTCAGCCGGAAGCCGGCACGCGCCACGAGCTGAGCCGCCGTTCGACGGCCACCAGCAGCTGGTTGAAGATCACGCCGATGGCGGAGATCGTGATGATGCCCGCATACATCTGCGGAATCGCGAAGTTGTACTGCGATGCGTTGATCAGATAGCCGAGCCCTGCCTTCGCGCCGATCATCTCGGCGGCAACCAGCACCAGGATGGACACCGCTCCGGCCAGCCGGATGCCGGTGAAGATCGCCGGAACCGAGGACGGCAGGATCACCTTCTGGAACAGCCGCGGCGCGGACAGATTCACCGACTTCGCCAGCTTCACCAGGGTGGGGTCCGCGTTGCGTACCGCGCTGATGGTGTTGAGCAGGATCGGCCAGGTGCATGCGTACACCACGATGGAGATCTTGGAGGTCTCCCCGATCCCCAGCAGCAGCACGAAGACCGGCAGCAGGGCCAGCGCCGCGGTGTTGCGGAACACCTCCAGCAGTGGTCCGAGCAGATCCGCAACCGGCCGGTACCAGCCGATCAGCAGTCCCAGCGGTACGGCGACGGCGACGGCGAGACCGAATCCGCTGAGCGAGCGCACCAGACTGGCACCTGTGTTGTCGGCGAGCTGTCCGTCGATCAGCAACTCCCACCAGGCGAGCGCCACTTCGCTGAACGGCGGAAGGAATGTCCCGTCGACCAGACCCAGCCGGGGTGCGGCCTCCCACACCACCAGCAGTGCCACGATCGCGGCCGACTTCGTGGCAGCGGTGAGCAGCAGTCGGGCCGGCCGGCGCAATGGCCGGTGCAGCGGACGGCGGATCCGGTCGGTGGCCCGTCCCGGTCGGCGCCCGGCCCCGCCGGGCGTAGCCGTGGATGCGGCCGACGGCTCCGGGGCGGCGGCCTGCGTGGACTTCTCCGGAGTGGTCTTCTCCGGAGTGGTCTTCTCCGGCGTGACGGTGACGGTGGCGGCGGTGGTGTCGGTGGCAATGTCGCGACCCACCGCCGTACTCGTGTCGGCTGCGGGACTCATACGGCAGCACTCTCCTTCTCCAACTGCTGGGCCCTGGCGACCTCGTCGTGCAGCAGCTCCCAGATGCGGTGCCGGTACTGCGCGAACTCCGGGCTCGACCGCAGATCGTCCGTCGCCGCACGGGAGGCGAACGAGATGGGCACGACTTCCTTGACGCGCCCCGGCCGGGAGGTCAGCACCGCAACCCGCTGTCCCAGGTAGACGGCCTCCTCGATGCCATGGGTGATGAACACGATCGTCTTGCCGGTGCGCTGCCAGATCCGCAGCAGCTCGTCCTGCAGGGACTCCCGGGTCTGTGCGTCCAGAGCCGCGAAGGGTTCGTCCATCAGCAGCACGTCGGGGTCGTACGCGAGGCTGCGGGCGATGGCGACCCGCTGACGCATACCGCCCGACAGCTCGTGCGGATGCCGGTCCTCGAAACCGGACAGGCCCACCAGGTCCAGATGAGCCCTCGCCCGCTCCGCCCGCTCCCTGCGGGGCACCCCGGTCGCCTCAAGACCGAACTCGACATTGCCCAGGGCCGTGCGCCATGGCAGCAGCGCGTACTGCTGGAAGACGATGCCCCGGTCGACGCCGGGTCCGGTGACCGGTTCGCCGTCCAGCAGGATCTGCCCGGCCGTGACCGGTGTCAGGCCGCCCAGCAGATCCAGCAGCGTCGATTTGCCGCAGCCGCTGGGACCGACGACGACCACGAACTCGCCTGCCTCGATGCGCAGGTCGATGCCGTCGAGCGCGGTGAACTCGGTGGTCCGCCGTGTGCCCGTGAGGTGCTTCGTACGGTCCTTCGCACGGCCCGTGGTAGGGCCCGTGGTACGGCCCTTCGAGCGGCCTTTCGTGCGGTCCTTGACGGGAAACGTCTTGCGCACCTGCTCGAACACGATCTTCGGTGTGTTGGGTTCGGTCATGAGCTCAGCTCCCGCTTCCCTTGCCGTACGCGTTGAACTCGTTGGTGTAGAGGTCGGATGCCTTGATCCGGTCCCCGTTGACGTCGCCGCGCTCGCCCAGCCAGTCGATCCACAGCTGGAACTGCTTGTCGGTGATCCGGCCTCCCGTCTCGGCGACGCCGAAGGACTTCCAGTGCTTCAGGGCGGCGGTGTCCTCGTTGCGGCCCCGCTTCTTCACGATCTCGGTCATCCGGGCCACGACGTCCTCGCGCGGAGTGGTGCGGGCCCACTCGATCGCCTTCGCCCCCGCGGTGACGAACGTCCTGGCCGTATCGGGATTGCGCTTGATGAAGCGGTCCGTCATGACGTACGTCCCGGCGCTGAAGGAGCCGAGCAGCTGATGGTCGGTGAACAGCGGGCGGATGCCCCCGGTCGCCAGTGCCTTGTCGCGCAGGATGCCGCCCAGGACGGCGACATCGATCTGCCGCCGGCGCAGTGACTGTTCGGTGTTGACGGGCGGGACCACCAGGGATTCCACCTTGTCGATGTCTCCTTGGGCCAGTCCGTTGCGCTGGAGATAGATGTCGAGCATCGCCTCGGAATGCGCCCCGAGCGTGTTCATCCCGACCTTCTTGCCGAGCAGATCACGGGCCGATCGGATCGGGCTGTCCGCGAGCACGTAGTAGCCGCTGTAGGCGTACTGGTCGGAGCCGTAGTAGCTGATCACGGCCTTGATGGGGGCCTTGCCCGCGGCCAGTTTGACGACCGCGCCGTTGAACGCCCCGCCGAAGTCGGTCTGGCCGGTGGCGGCCGACTGGATGTCCTGCGGGCCGCTGATCGTGTTGCCGATCCACTGGAGCTTCACGTCCCCGAGGAAGCCGAGGTCCTCGGCCAGTTCCGGCAGCGTGACCTGGCCTGCCCATCCCTGGTACTTCAGGGTCTTCGTCCGTGCCGAGCCGGAGGCGCCCCCGGCGGTCGCCCGGCCGCAGCTCACCGCGGCCGCCGAGATACCGAGCAGGGTGAGGAACCGGCGTCGGGATGTCGCTGTCAACGTGGGCATGGTGGATCCCTTTTCGCGATGGGCTGGGCTGGGCGGGGCGGGTAGCGGCGGGGTGTTGTGCCGCGCTAGGAGGCGGCGCTGAGAACAGAGGCAGTGCTGAGGGCAGAGGCGGTGCTGGAGACGGAGGCGGTGCTGGGGACGGAGGCGGCGGGCAGCGCGTCGACGAAGTCGTCGACCGCCCGGAACAGTTCCCCTTCCGTGTCGGGCTGGAGCCGGACACCGCCGCCGGGCCGGCGCTCGATCGCCGTGTCCAGCAGAAACCGGCCGGCGACGACATGCCGCGCGCCGAGCGCGGACAGCACCGGGCGCAGGGCGTAGTCGATGGTCAGGACCTGGGCGAGACTGCCGCCGGTCGCGATGGGCAGCACCGTCTTGCCTGCCAGACCCGCCTGCGGCAGCAGATCGAGGAACGACTTCAACAGGCCCGTGTAGGAGGCCTTGTACACGGGGGTGGCGATGATGAGACCGTCGGCGGCCTGCACCTCGTGCAGCGCCCGGCGCAGCGCCGCATGGTCGGTCCGGCCGGCCAGCAGCTCCGCCGGCGGAAGGTCCCGTACGGCCAGATGGCCTGCGTCGAGACCGGCCCGGGACAGCCGCCGGACGATGTGGTCCAGCACCAGGGCGGTACGTGAGGTGGCGGAGGGGCTTGCGGATATGGCGAGCAGTGTGGACAATACGGTCTCGTTGAAAGGGTGTTCGTTCGGTACGTGGGCGCGTCGAGGGAGCGCCGGAGCGCCGGGACCGTCTCGCGGGTGTCAGCCGCCGGCCGACGCGCCCGACGCGATGCCGAAAGCCGGGTCCGGCACGCTCTCCGGTTCCAGCAACTGCGAGGAACGGCCGTCCACCCCGACCGGAACATCGCCGTCGATGGTCACGCGCCGCAGCTTGCGCTCGTGGCCGTCGGAGTCGTCCACGCCGTAGTGCTGGGTGGCGCGGTTGTCCCAGATGGCGACGTCGCCCTCCTGCCACTGCCAGCGCACGGTGTTCTCCGGGCGCTCGACGTGCGACTGGAAGAGGTCCAGGAGAGCCCGTGAGTCCGCGCCGGAGAGACCGGTGATGCGCTGTACGAAGTTGCCGAGGAGCAGGCCGCGTTCACCCGTCTCGGGGTGGACCCGGACGACCGGGTGCTCGGTGCGGAACGTGGTCGAGGTGAAGACCTCGTGGTACTGGGCGATCGCCTCCGGCAGCGCGTCGGGGCGCAGCGCCACGTAGTCGTAGTCGTTGGAGTGCACGGCGCGCAGACTCTCGGCGAGCGTGCGCAGCGGCGTGGGAAGGTCCTCGTACGCGGCGACCGTGTTCGCCCACAGGGTGTCCCCGCCGTAGGGCGGGATGGTCACGGCCCGCAGGATGGAGAACGCGGGGTAGGCGGGCACGAACGTGACGTCGGTGTGCCACTGATTGGCCCGGCCGCCGTGGTCGGAGTCGATCCCCAGGGAGTAACGCCCGTCGGCGGACGGCACGGTGGGGTGGGCGACCGGCGTTCCCAGCAGCCGGGCGAAGCCCTCGTGGCTCTCCTCGTCGAGGTGGTCCTGACCGCGGAAGAAGACGACCTTGTGTGCGAGCAGCGCCTCGCGAACGGCCGCCACGGTCCCGGCCGGGAGGTCCGGGCCGAGACGGACCCCGGAGATCACGGCGCCGAGCCGGCCGCCGGCCTTCCGTACGACGAGCTCCTCGGCGGTGCGGACGTCGGTGGTGGTCGCTGAAGTCACGGTGTGCTCCTTTCTCACCGCCTTCCGTGACGGCCTGTCGGCGCGATGCCGGGGGGCGACAGGAAGGCGGCTGCTGATTCGTTTCGCAGGGGAAGGAATGTGATGTACGAGCGGCCCGGCAGCACTGGGCAGGGAGAGGGCCGGACCGACGGGGCGCGATGCTCAGGCGCGGGGCATGGCCGTACAGCGGCTCGTACACGCCTGCGGCGCAGTGCGCCGGCACGGGTCGTGGAGCCGCACAACGGGAATGCTCGTCGTGGACATGGCTCGGAGCGTGGCAGCGGCCCACCGAACCGGTCAAGGGCGGGGGGAGGCCTGTCGGGTGGGTCGCCACCGGTTGAATCGGAGCCGGTACGGCACTCCGTACGGCGGCGTCCCGGGGTCCGCCGCACTCGCTCTGAACTGCGGCTTCTCCTGCCGACAGGGCTGCGCGCGCAGGTGTGCGACGGCCCCGCCGGAAGCCCGCGTACCGGCCCCGACGATTTCACGCCACCGCAACGCCCCAGCCATGACCGGAAATGTGGCGTCCGACGCGGTCGCCTTGGGGCGCGGCGGTGGGCGGCAGGGCCGGCCGCTTCTTCGCCCCTGAGACCGAGCCTTCGCCTCTGAGCCTTCGACCCGGACCCCGAGCCTTTGCCACTGTGCCTTCGCCCCTGAGTCTTCGACCCGGGCCTGAGTCTTCGACCCGGGCCTGAGTCTTCGACCCGGACCCCGAGCCTTCGACGCACCGCTGGAACCGGGCAGGACCGACCGGCACCCGTCGTGCCCGACGGGTGCCGCCGGACAGCTCTCAGCGCCGCGGGATCGACGGAGCCGCCGGGGCCGGTCCCAGGGTGGTCGTGCCGGGGGCTGCCCGGTGCCCCAGTCCTGTGCGGTACGCGTCCAGCGCGGCATCGGTGCGCCCGCCGCGCCGCAGCAGGTCGCCCAGCAGACGGCACAGGTCGGCGAGGTCGCCGCTGGCCCCGCTGCGCTCCAGCAGGGCCAGCGCCAGGACGTAGTGCTCCTCGGCGGCTTCGGCCTGCCCCCGCTCCTCGGCGATGAGCCCGAGCAGCCGGTGCGCGCCGCCCGCATGCACCGCCCCGTGCCGGTCGCCCAGCTCCAGGAGTGCCGAGAGCAGGCCGGCCGCCTCGTCGAGCCGCCCGAGGCGTCGCAGCACGTCGGCCAGCTCCACCTCCACCTGGGCGGTGTAGAGCACGGCGCGCTTGGCCGTCAGCATGTCCCGGGCGGTGCGCAACTCCTTTTCGGCGAGGGTGAGTTCGCCGTTCTGTGCGTGGACGTAGCCGCGCATCCAGTGACAGTGCGCGAGATCGGTCCGCAGCCGCAGCTGCCGGTAAATCGCCTGGGCCTTGGCGAGCGAGGCATCGGCGTCGGCCGTGCGCCCTTCGGCGAGGAACGTACGGGCCACCTGCCGATGCATACCCGCCACCAGCGCCGGGTCGTCGACCTGAGGTGCCAGGGCCAGGGCGAGCTCGGCGGCGTGCGCGGCGCGGGCATGGGCGCCCATGTCGATGTACGGGCCGATCACGGCGGCGTACAGCAGTACCAGCGCCTCGGGGTCGGCCAGACCGCTCGCGCCGAGCTCGTCGATGGTGGACTCGAGGAGATAGCAGGCGTAGCGCAGCTCCCCGGCCAGGAGGTGGGCGATGGCGCGGCCCCGGATCGCGCGGGCCCGGCGGGGCAGCGGTTCACCGGCCAGGAGTTGTTGTGCCGCCTCGAAGTGCCGTCCTGCGTTGGCCAGTTCACCCGTCTCCAGTGCGCATTCGCCCAGTCCGAGCAGCGCTTCGGCCTGCTCGGGAGCGAGGTCGAGATGTTCCGCGTCGGTGAGGAGCCGGCGGTAGCGGACGGCAGCCTCGTCGGCGGAGCCGGTGGCGAGCTGCTGCTGAGCGTCGGTGAGGGCGAGCCGCAGCTCGGTGGCCAGATGGGCGGGGCGGCCGGTGGACAGCTCTTCGAAGGATGTGCCGAGCCGCTCCGCGAGGAAGCGCAGCGCGGTCTCGGAGGGCCGGACCTTGCCGGACTCCAGTGTCGAGATGTACGCGGGGGTGTAGGAAGGTTCGGCCAACTGTCGCTGCGTCAGCCCGCGTTCGTTGCGCAGGCGTTGCACCCGAAGGCCGATCTCGGCCGGTTCGTCCATGGGAACCCCCTGTTTCTTGAACTCCCCAGTATTCAGGGGCAGTAGGGATTGCGCACCTTCCGTGCCTCCACCTAGGTTAAGCAATCCGTTCAGCATGCTTATGTATCCGCTTAACTTGCTTGGCAGGGGGAGAATTCCATGCGTTCAGCTCGGCGCGGAGCCATGGCGGTGGCAGGCACGGCCGCTGCCCTCACAGTCGTACTGGCCGGCGCACCCGGCAGCGCGTCCGCCGGTCCCGTGGCACCCGCCGGACCGGCGACCGCGGCCGAGGCGGGGCCGGCATCCGGGGTCGAGGTCGAGATTCCCGGGCCGGAGCACGGTGCAGCCGCCGGATCCGGCCACACGCATGTACCGCAGGAGGGCCGGAACCAGCCGTCCTCGCGGCTTTCGGCGGCCGAGGAGGCCGCTGACGGCGAGGTCACCAAACTGATCGACAACGGCTCCACCGACGACCGGCTGGACATCGTCGTCGTCGGGGACGGCTACACCACCGCCGAACTGGCCCAGTTCCACACCGACGCCAAGAAGAAGTGGGCCGAGCTCGCGGCCGTCGAGCCGTACACGACGTACCAGAGCCTCTTCAACGTCTGGGCCGTCGACGCCGTCTCGAACCAGTCCGGCGTCTCGGGCGACCCCGGTCCGGACGTCGTCCGGGACACGGCCCTGGGCTCGTACTTCTGGTGCGACGACATCGAGCGGCTGCTGTGCATCGACCAGGACAAGGTCGACGCGTACGTGGCGAAGGCACCGGAGGCCGACCTGGTGCTCGTACTCGCCAACAGCGCCAAGTACGGCGGCGCGGGCTACAACGAGCCGAGCGAGACCCTCGGCTACGAAGGGATCTCGACCGCCTCGGCGGCCAACGAGAAGTCCGGCCAGGTCGCCATCCACGAGACGGGCCACTCGCTGGGCAAACTCGCCGACGAGTACTACTACCCGGACTACCCGGGCTACGAGGAGTACACGGGCCCCGAGCCCGCCGATTCCAACATCTCCGTACTGGCGGCCGAGGACATGGCAGGGCAGCGGGCCAAGTGGCACCGCTGGCTCGGCGAGGAGTCGCCCGACGGCGGCACGGTCGGCACGTACGAGGGCGGGGGCTACTACGTGAAGGGGCTGTACCGGCCCACCGACAACTCCCTGATGCGTTCCCTCGGCCAGCCCTTCAATCTGCCCGGTGTCGAGGCGATGATCGCAGGCTTCCACCGGCACGCGAGGCTCGTCACCGCGGTCACCCCGACGAGTCGCACCCTCCGGCCGGAAGACACCGCGAAGGCCGCCGTACCCCGGCTGACGGGCGCGGACGGGCGTCAGCTCAGGATCCGCTGGTATCTGGACGGCAAGGAGTTGAAGCCCTTCGCCGGCCGTACCCGGGTACGGGTGTCGGACCTGCTCCTGCGGCTGCTCGACCTGCGCACGCACACGTTGTCGGTCACCGTCGAGGACCGTACGCCCTCAGTGCGGGATCCGAAAATCGCCGGGACGCTGAAGTCCACCGTGAGCTGGAAGGTCCGGCTCTGAGGCGTCGGCCTGAACAACGAGGTGAGATCGTCACATGGCTGCGCCATCGCGCGGCCGCCCTGGTGGTGGCCGCTCAACGCCCATGCAGGCAGGGGCGTACGACATGGCCTTGCGCCGTCCCGGTCGGACGGTCGAGTACCGGCAGGACCGAGCAGACCCGGCCCTGACCCCTTCCCCGCCCCGACCGAAGTCGGCGCCCCGCTAGGGTCGTCCACACCACGGCGATCATCGTCATAGGGGGAGATGCGGGGCATGGGTACCGACTCGACAACCGGGCGGCAACCTGTCGGTGCGGGTGCGGGTGCGGGTGCGGGTGCGGGAGCGGGCAGGATGTGCCGGACGGCGGCGGCGGCTCTGCCGGAGGGGCTGTCACATGGTCCGAGCCGGCGGTTCCTCAGCGAGCAGGGGCTGCCCGAGGCTGCCGCCGACCTCGACTTCGGCGTCCTGCGCAGCGGCCGACTGGAGCCCCTCACCAAGGGAGAGAGCGGCGACGTGGTCGCAGACGGGCGGCTGCTGGTCCTCGGTGAGACCGACTACTGCGGTAGCCGTGTCGTGCTCGACGGCGTGACCGGCGAGGTGTACCTGGCCGATCGATCCGGAAGTACGCACCCCGAGCGGCCCGGAGAGATCCGCCGCGACCTCCTCGCGTCCGACCTGACCGCCCTGTCGGGGCTGCTCGCCGCGGCCGAGGCGGTGTCAGGCGCGGTGCCGCAGGACGACGCGTACGGCAGCCGCCGAGGGCCCGCTGCCGTCGCCGAGGTGATCGAGGCCGCGGAGCGACGCATGCGCGCCGCCGACCCGCAGCTGTTCGCCACCGACACCCCTCCCGCGCACTGGGGGACCTCCGTGCTGGTGCGTTCCCTGTCGTGGGGTGCCCGGCCCGGTCTGCCCGACGGTCTTGCGTACGAGTTCGGCCCGGACCTCGTGGAGGAGGTCGCCGCACTCGACGGCGAGGGCCGCGTGCGCCGCTACCGACCGGAGGAACTCCCGGCCCAGCTCACCCATGGGCCGACCCGGCGGCTGCTCACCGAGCTCGGACTGCCGCTCGATTGTGAGCTCTTCGGCGCCTTCGACGAGCCGCTGCGCACCATGGCGGAACACCCGGACGCCTTCGGCGGCACAGCAGAGCCGGACGGACAGGAGTCGGACGCGGGCCGTGCGTACCAGCGCGACTACATTGCGATCGGATGGTGGCCCCATGATCTCGTGATCGCGCTCGACGGCGCCACCGGCCGGCTGGAGCTGCCGGAGTGGTACGGCGAGGGCGAGCCCGCGGCCTATCTCAATCGCGACCTGTCGGCACTGCTGTACGCCTGGTGGGTCTACGAGCGGATGCGCGCCGAATGGCGACGCTGGGACTGCGGGATCAACTGCGAGACCTGGCGCGTGTACGACCCGCTCACCCTGCTGCACACGCGTGTCGACGAGCTGGTGGAGGCCGTCGACCCGGAAGCGTTCCGGACCTCACGCCACTCCTGGCGCATGCTCGCCGAGGACCCGTACACCGGCGGGCTGCTCTCCCAATAGCCCGGAAAGCAGGGGCATACGGAGGCATGCGGGGGAGGGGGATCGGTGTGCCGGACCCCTGTCGGCATGTCGGCATGTCGGCATGCCGGGCAGTTGGGGCCGGGCCGTCGGCCCGGCCTCCGTATCCAGCGGCGGATCCGTACCGGAGGCGAGGTGCTCGTCAGTGTGTCCGGGGCTGTGTCGAAGGCTCGGCGCACGCGTTGGCGCGCCACTATGGGTCCTGCATCGGTGGCACTCCACCGGATGACGCCACAGAGGCATGCCGGACGACCCGGCCCGGCCGACGAAGGAGTCCGGACGTGCGGGAACTGGAGATCATCGAGGCGCCGTCCGTGCTCGGGCTGCGGCCGTCCGGCGTCCAGGACCTGCCGACGGCTCTCCTCGATGCCGGTCTGCCGGCGCACCTCGGGGCGCGACGGGCGGACCGGGTCGAAGCGCCGGCGTACGACCCGGCGCGGGACCGTGACACCGGGATCCTCAACCCCGTCGGTATCGCGCGGTACTCCGTCGGACTCGCCGACGCGGTCGGCGGTGTCCTCGACCGTGGCTGCTTTCCCGTGGTCCTCGGGGGCGACTGCAGCATCCTGCTCGGAAACCTCCTCGCCCTGCGACGCCGCGGTCGCTACGGCTTGCTGTTCCTCGACGGCCACACCGACTTCTACCAGCCGTCGGCGGAACCGACCGGCGAGGCGGCGTCGATGGAACTCGCCCTGGCCACGGGCCGCGGCCCCCGGCTGCTCACCGACCTCGAAGGCCGCGGGCCCCTGCTCCGGGACGAGGATGTCGTCGCCTTCGGCTTCCGCGACTCCGCCGAGTCCACGCAGGCAGGGATGCAACCCCTCCCGCCACAGCTGCACGCGATCGACCTCGACGGCGTGCGTGCGGCCGGTGCTGCTGAGGCAGCCCGCGAGGCGGTCGGCCGACTCGCCGCCGGCAAACGCGCCGGGTACTGGGTCCACCTCGACGTCGACGTCCTGGACGACGCGATCATGCCCGCCGTCGACTACCGCCTCCCTGGTGGGCTGACCTGGCAGGAACTGGAGAGCGTGCTGCGGACGGCGCTGGCCGACGAACGGGCCGTCGGCCTCGACGTCACCATCTTCAACCCCCGGCTCGACCCCGATGGGAGCATTGCGGCCCGCCTCACCGAGTGCCTGCGCCGAGGGCTGTCGGCGCGGCCCGACCGCAGCAGGTGAACCGGACCCCGGCCCGCCGTCGGCCTGGCGCCTGAGAGTTGACGATCGGCTACCGGCGCTCCGGGGCTCCGGTGCTCCTGAGCTGCGGCGCTCCGGGGCCCGGCAGAGGGCGTGACAGCGATGGCGTGGTCACGCCATGGATCGCAGTCTGCGTGGCCAGGCGAGTCCGGCCGAAAGAACCAGGCTTGTCCGGCCGGGAGGGGTGGCAATGTGAGGCCATGGACTTCACCGCTCACTTCCGTCGCGAGACCCTGGCGTTCGAGGCCGCCGCCCGTGAGGCGGCCCACTTCGACGATGCGCCGTTGGTCCCGTCCTGCCCCGGCTGGTCGATGTCCGACCTGATCGCGCACCTCGGCGGCGTGCACCTCTATGTGAACCACATCCTCAGGGATCTGCTCCGGCAGCCGCCGGACCTCGCGGACGTCTTCGCCGGCCTGCCCGCGGACCGTAAGGGCTGGCCGACGCCGGAAAGCACGCCACCGCATCGAGGACCGGTGCCGGAGAGCCTGATCGACGCCTACGCGAAGGGGGCAGCCACGCTGGAGTCGCACTTCAGGAACAGCCCTCCTGACGCGGCCGTGTGGACGTGGTCGCGCGAGCAGACCGTCGGATTCTGGCTGCGGATGCAGACCATCGAGGCCGCGGTGCACCGCTGGGACGCCGAGGCCGCACTCGGAGTGCCCCAGCCGGTCGACACCGAGCTCGCGGAGTACGCCGTACGTCAGAACTTCGAGGTCATGGCACCGGCACGGCGCTCCAGGAAGCAGGCCCCGGCCGGAACGGGCGAGCGCTACCGCTTCCGCCGGACCGACGGCACGGGCCGGTGGACGGTGCACCTCGACGGCGACGACGTACGGCTCGACGCCGACGACGACGGACCCTGCGACGTCGAGCTGTCCGGCACGGCGTCGGACCTGATGCTGTTCCTCTGGCACCGGATTCCCGCGGACCGCCTCGACGAGGTGACGGGAGACCGGGGCGTGCTCGACCGCTACTTCACCCTCGTGCCGCCCGAGTGACGTGTCGGCCGGTCGTGGCGGGAAGCCGAGGATCATCCCGAGCCCTGGCCCCAGCCCAGCCGCGGCACGATGACTTTGCGCCGGGCCCGGAGTCCAGCCCTTGACCGTACATTTTGAGAGGGTGGATACATGGCCGATCTGCGCGACACTCTGGAGAGGCACGTCAGCAAAGGCCTGGTGCCGGAAGCGGTGGGCCTGGTGCCGGGAGCGGTGGGCCTGGTGGCCCGCGGTGACCGGATCGAGGTGGCGGCCGTGGGATCCGTCGACGTCGAGGGCACCGCCCCGATGGCCAGGGACTCGATCTTCCGTATCGCCTCGATCACCAAACCCGTCGTCGCCGCGGCGGTCATGATGCTGGTCGAGGACGGCCGGATCGCGCTGGACGACCCGGTCGGGCCGTGGCTGCCGGAGCTGGCGTCACCGAGCGTCGTCCGTACGCCGGCCGCACCGGTCGACGACGTGATCCCGGCGGTCCGGCCGATCACCGTGTTCCATCTGCTCGGCTCCCGCGCCGGGTACGGCTTCCCGTCCGACTTCTCACTGCCCGCGGTCGCGCCGCTGTTCAGTGAGCTGAAGCAGGGACCTCCGCAGCCGCAGACCGTCCCCGCGCCGGACGAGTGGATGGCGAGGCTGTCCCGCATTCCACTGCTGCACCAGCCGGGCGACGGCTGGTTGTACAACATCAGCTCCGACCTCCAGGGAGTGCTGATCGCCAGGGTCACGGGACGACCACTGCCGGAATTCCTGTCCGAGCGGATCTTCGAGCCGCTCGGGATGTCCGACACCGCGTTCGCGGTACCGGCCGCCAAGCTCGACCGGTTCACCGGCTACTACCGGACCGGTACCGAGGGCGGACTCGAACTGGTCGACGCCGCCAACGGCCAGTGGAGCAGGCCGCCGGCGTTCCCGAGCGGCGCCGGTGGGCTGGTCTCGACCGTCGACGACTGGCTCGCCTTCGGCCGGATGCTGCTCGCCGAAGGGACGGTCGGCGGCCACCGGCTGCTCACGCCCGAGTCGGTGCGGCAGATGACCACCAATCACCTGAGTTCGTCCGAGCGCGAGTCGGCCGGCTTGTTCCTGGAGGGGATGGGCTGGGGTTTCGGCGGGGCGGTCGATGTCGAGGCCGTCCAGCCGTGGAGCGTGCCGGGACGCTACGGCTGGGTCGGCGGCACCGGAACGACAGCGCACATCACACCCTCCACCGGGACGGTCACCATCATGCTCAGCCAGCTGCAGATGGGCGGGCCCAGTTTCCCTGAACTGATGCGGGACTTCTGGCGGTACGCGGCCGGCGTCTGAGGCACGGCCGAAGTCCCTTCACGGGCCCGCGTCACGGGCGCGCTCTTCCTTCCGCAGTCGGCTGTGGCGGGGTGGGTGTCGCAGACAATCGGGCCAGGGCCGCAGCCCAACGGAGGGTGCGTATGCGTGCGCCCGCCCCCGACGGGGGCCCTACGCACCCATCACCTGCACTGTTGCCGACCTGGCCAGGATCGCCGGCGTGCGTTGGCCATCGAGGAATGCTTCCAGACCGGCGGCCGGGATCGCCGACAAGCGAACCCGGCCCTACCGGCCACAGACCAACGGGAAGCCTCCCCAACCCGACAGGGCAATGCATCCAGGCCCGGCCGGCTCGTGGGCCGGCTCATTCGTGAGCGAGTACGAAGCGGAACTCCTCGGCGGTGGCCATCAGGGCGTCCCCCGTGAAGCGGAGCGCGGTCAGGGAGCGTTCGGCGGCTTCCGTGTCGCCGCCCGCGCAGGCGTCCGTGACGACAACGGGGACGTAGCCCAGGTCCGCCGCATGGCGGACGGTGGGCTCGATGCCGATCTCCATGGCGACGCCGATGACGGCGACCGTGGTGATTCCGCAGTCGCGCAGAACGGTGTCGAGCCAGGTGCCCTCGAACGCCGACATGGTGATCTTGTCGACCACGGCCTCACGATCAGTGGGTTGCAACTCGGGGATGATCTGCGTCTGCGCGGCACCCGGCGGGAAGGGGGAGACCACGTCGGCTGCTCGCTCGGCCCGTTGCCAGGCGCGCCACATGCGCAATTGGGAGGCGCCCATCAGCTCAGGGGGAAGCGTCACGTGGCGCAGGAAGAAGGTGCGGACTCCGGCGGCCCGGGCGGCCCCGACCACCTCGACCGCCCGGCGGACGACACGGTCACGCTCGCCGATCTGCTCCAGGATGCCGGTCTGCATGTCGTAGACCAGCAGCGCCATGCGCCGCGGGTCGCACGCCTCCTCCAGCGAACGCGGAACGGCAAGCCCAAATCGTTCATCCATGGGCGTGACGCTACCCCCGCGCACTGCGCCGCGAATCCATTACGCGCGCAGCGACGCGGGGGCGCGTCGGCAGACGGTGCGGGCCACCCCGGGGGAGCCCACGCGGCCGCCACCACCCCGAGCACCGCCTTTTCGGGTCACGACTGCGCGTTCAGCCGACGGCGGCGCCGAACCACTTGGGCAGCCGGCTGAGCAGATCCTGCTGATCTTCACCGGCCCACGCCACGTGGCCGTCCGGCCGCAGCAGTACCGCGGGCACGTCCAGTTCCTCGCTGACGTCGACGACGTGGTCGACCCGATCCGCCCAGCCCTCCACCGAGAGCCGGCCGGTCTGGTCGAGCAGCAGTCCGCGTCCGCCGTGCATCAGTTCGTAGAGGCGACCCTGCTTCAGTTTCACGTCCCGCAGCCGCCGGCCGAGCAGTTCGTGGCCCTCGCCGAAGTCGTAGCTGACCCCGACCGCGGTGATCATCTCGGTCACGTAGCGGTTCACCTCCTCGAAGTCCATCAGCTTCGAGAACAGCTCCCGCAGCGCGGTCGCACCCGGATCGGTCCCCAACAGCGTGATCTGCGCGCGGGTGTTGTCCAGCACGCGGGCGCCCACCGGGTGCCGTTCGGCGTGGTAGCTGTCCAGCAGTCCCTCCGGCGCCCAGCCGTTGACCGCGGCGGCCAGCTTCCAGCCGAGGTTGAACGCGTCCTGCACGCCGAGGTTGAGCCCCTGCCCGCCGGTCGGCGGGTGGATGTGCGCCGCGTCGCCGGCCAGCAGCACCCGGCCGACCCGGTAGCGCTCGGCCTGCCGGGTGGCGTCGCCGAACCGGGAGAGCCAGCGCGGCGAGTGCGCGCCGAAGTCGGTGCCGGCGGTGGCCCGCAGCTGCTGCTTGAACTCCTCCAGGGTCGGCGTGGCCGCGCGGTCCTCGGCCACCCCGTCGGCGGGCACGACGACGCGGTACATGCCGTCCCCGCTGGGGGTGGCGCCGAACCGCAGCTGCGTCCTGCGGACTTCGGCGATGACGGCGGCGATCGTGTCCGGATCCTCGGTCAGCTCCATTTCGCCCAGCAGCGTCTCGACCTTGGCGGCCTCGCCGGGGAAACCGACGCCGAGCAGCTTGCGCACTGCACTGCGGCCGCCGTCGCACCCGACGAGGTAGCGCGAGCGCAGGTGCGTGCCTCCCCCTCCCCCGGCGGCTACGCCCCCATTGCCGGGGGGACCTCCACTGGCTACGCCCTCATTGGCGGGGGTGCCCCCACTCGCCAGCTCGACGGTCACCCCGTCCTCGTCCTGGCTGAGCCCCACCACTTCGCAGCCGCGCCTGATCTCGGTACCGAGTTCGACGGCGCGCTCGTTGAGCAGCCGCTCGGTGACCGGCTGCGGGGTGGCGACGCCGTAGGGGTGCGCCGTGTCCAGCCGGTCGGGCCACGGCTTGGCGATACCGCCGAAGAGCCCGCCGACCTGGAACTTCTCACTGACCGCGAGGAACCGGTCCAGCAGGCCGCGCTGGTCCATCATCTCGACGCTGCGCGCGTGCAGGCCCTGCCCGCGGGACTGCTCGGTCGGCTCGGTCAACTTCTCCAGCACGACCACGTGTACGCCGTGCAGCCGCAACTCGCCGGCCAGCATCAGCCCGGTCGGTCCGCCGCCGACCACGATCACGTCAATCATCAACACGCCCATTCAACGAGATTGGATTTCGGCCGGCCGCTCCGCGCAGTCCGGCGGCGCGCACGCCCCGTACACCCGCACCTCCGCGCCGAGTGCGGTGATTCTGCGGCATGACCGGGGTCTTGCCGCAAGGCCCCCGGGGCGCTATACGTTGAGAGTGGCAGGGAGTGGGTGACCTCCTTGCCTTTGTGTTTTGTCGTCCGCCGTGGACGGACGAACTCCTCCCGGATCGGTTGCGCGCCGCGTAGGGCGATATTCGTGCCGTTCTTCGCCATCGCCATCGCCATCGCCATCGCCGGCGAGGGGCGGGAGGCGGGCGCAATCCGGACCATCTGATGACGGAGAACGTGGCGGCGGGGGAGCTGAGGCTCTCGGCGGAGGAGATGGCGCTGGTCAACGCCTGAGGAGCGTCTTCCCGCCCACGGCCCGTCGTCCGGATCTTGACGGGACGTCCAGAAGACCGGCCCTGGGGGCGCGAAGTTTCCCGTGGGTTGGCCGGAGGTGCATTGATCGCACGGGGGTGCACCTGCGAGCGTGGAGCGAAACGTGTCGAGCGGACGCCGAGCGGATGGCCGCCGGACATGGTCCGACTCCGAGGGGGCTGGTCGAGGGTGCAACACGAGCACTGGATCTACGCACTGCTCGTGCTGGTCACCGTGGTACCGATGGTGCCGAACTCGGCTCTGGTGGCGGGCGCGGGTGCGCTGGCCGCCGTGGGGACCCTCAGCCTCCCGTTCCTGCTGGTGATCCTGCTGGCCAGCACGGTCCTCGGCGATCTCTGCGTCTTCTGGGCGGCGTGCCGCTCACGCCCGCGGGCACTGCGCCGTCTCACGCGGACCACGGGACGGCGGACGATGCTGGAGACGGTCTCCGGGCAGTTCCGGCAGTACGGCGTGCCGGCAGTGATCGCGGTGCGGTTCCTGCCCGGAGGACGGGGGCTGGGCGGGCTGGCCGCGGGCATCATCGGATTCCCGTTCCGGCGGTTCCTGCTGGGCGCCACCGTCGCCGAGGCGGTGTTCGTCTTCTCCACCGTCGGACTCGGATACCTCAGCGGCCGGTACACCACACACCCGCTGGCCCCGCTGCTCATCGGTCCCTGCGTGTCCCTCCTGGTCGCCGGCTTGGCGCTGGTGGCCCAGCAGACCGGCCGAAGCAGGCGCGGCGCCTGGTCATGAGTCGTGGCATCGGTGCCTCCGGCGCCGTCCGGATCCGGCCCCGGATCGGGTCTTCCGTGTGATCCCACGCATAGGAGCCACGTCACGTCCTAAGGACGGTAGTAGCCGGCCAGGCCGCAGGCAAAGTGCAGAAATGTCCCTTTTTAAGATCATTCCAGGCATTTCTATGTAGCTGGTTAGTACGTCACATCTTTGCGCCCATCGTCAGGCGCCGCTAACCATGGCTGACGTCCGGGGAGCACGAGCCGGCCCGGCGGGTCCCACTCGCATCGGCCGTGCTGCTCACGCCGAACCGAACCTCGGTCGGCCTCCCCATGTAGTCCACCATTGGAGAACGCATGACCGCCTACGCCCAGACCAGCACCAGCCGCATCGCCCGATTCCGCAAGCTCTCCGTCGCAGGCATCGCCACCGCGGGTGCCGCAGCAGCGGCTCTCACGCTGGCCCCCTCGCCCGCCCACGCCGCCGAGCCGGTTTCGGTGAGCGTCGCGGCGGCGAAGGCGAAGGCGGAGGCGGCCAAGAAGGCCGAGACGGCCAAGCAGACCGAGAAGTCGTACTCCGACAACCTCGACGGCTGGATCAAGCAGGCCCTGGACATCATGAAGTCCGAGGGCATCCCCGGCAGCTACGAGGGCCTCCACCGCAACATCATGCGTGAGTCCAGCGGTAACCCGAACGCTCAGAACAACTGGGACGTCAACGCGCAGAACGGCACGCCCTCCAAGGGTCTGCTCCAGGTCATCCAGCCGACCTTCGACGCCTACCACGTCAAGGGCACCAAGCACGACCTGACCGACCCGGTCGCCAACATCACCGCGGCCGCCAACTACGCCGCCGACCGGTACGGCTCCATCGACAACGTCGACTCGGCCTACTGATCCGCCGGCGGACGACGGGGCCCCGCGGCGGCGGGGCTACGGGTCTACGGGTGAAGCACGACCTTCGTGTAGCCCTCGATCCGCTTGTCGAACTTGTCGTATGCCGACGGCGCCTGGGCCAGGGGAAGTTCGTGCGAGACGACGAAACTCGGCTTGGCCCGACCCTCGATGATCATGTCGCGCAGGTACCGGTTGTAGCGCTTCACGTTGCACTGACCGGTACCCATCTTCAGGCCCTTCTCGAAGAGCTTGCCGATCGAGACGAGCAGCATGCCGTGCTTGGCCTGCTCGTCAGGGCCGCCCGGGTCGGCCGGTACGTAGAGGCCGGGCACGCCGAGCATTCCGGTGGCCCGGACCGTGCCGACGAGCGAGTTCAGGACGGTGGCCGGTTCCTCCCGGTCCGTTCCGCGCGCCATCGCCTGGTAGCCGACGGCGTCCACGCCCTTGTCCGTGCCGACGCCCTTGGTCTGTTCCTTGATCTGTTCCACGGGGTCGCCCTCGGCGAAGTTGACCGGCACCGCGCCGATCTCCCGGGCCTTCTCCAGCCGCTCGGGGACCCGGTCCACGACGAACACCTTGCTCGCGCCGCGTAGCAGGGCCGAGTAGGCGGCCATGAGCCCGACCGGCCCGCCGCCGTACACCGCGACGCTCTCGCCCGGGCGGACCTGGGCGAGTTCACAGCCGTGGTAGCCGGTGGGGAAGATGTCGGCGAGCAGCATGAAGTCGCTCTCGCGCTCCTTTCCCGGCGGCAGCTTCAGGCAGTTGAAGTCTGCGTAGGGCACGCGAAGGTACTCCGCCTGGCCGCCCGTCCACGGGCCCATGGCGACATAGCCGTAAGCGCCGCCCGCAAATCCCGGATTGACGGTCTGACAGAATCCGGTGAATCCCTCGACGCAGTTGGTGCAGAACCCGCAGGCGACATTGAAGGGCATGACCACGCGGTCGCCCTCCTTGAGCGCGGTGACGCCCTGGCCCAGTTCCTCGATGACTCCCATGTTCTCGTGGCCGAAGACTATGCCGGGCTCCGCCGCCGTGCGGCCTTCGTACATGTGGAGGTCGGAGCCGCAGATCGCCGTGGAGGTTATCCGTACGATCACGTCGTTCGGGTGCTGGATCGTGGGCTTGTCGACGTCTTCGACTGCGACGGTGAACGGTCCCTTGTACATGACGGCCTTCATTGCTGCCTCCTCCGCTCGGTAATGCACCGGCGATTTGCCTGGCCGTTCTCTTTCGTGACCTAACTCTCATGATTCTCCGCCCTGAAAGATGGGACAAGCCGGTAATCTCGGGAGGAATAAGCGCCCTGGTGAGGTATATCCGCCCCGGTATCGCACCGAGAAATGGAAGGGAGGGCGACACGTGGCAGCACATCGGCTCGGGACCCTGCTCGTCCCAGTGCTCGGCCTGTCCGGCACCACGTACCACCCCGGAACCACGGTGACTGTCCGTGGTCGCGGCGCGACCGTCGATGCCTTTGTCGACGGCGACTGGCTCCCCCTGTCGTGGTGGGAATTCTCCGACGGCCTCCGCGAGGACATCGCCGACCGCTGACCCCGCGGCCCATCGCCCTCGCGGCGGCAGCGCCCCGATGCGACGGTGAAGGAGTAATCACTCCAGCGGTCGGACAAGGCGGTGGGGTCGGTGGAAGCGCCACTGGTCGTAGGAATCGACGGTTCCGAGTCCAGCCTCGAAGCGGTGGACTGGGCCGTGGACGAGGCGGCGCGCCACGGGCTTCCGCTACGCCTTGTGTACGCGTCCAGGTGGGAGCGGTACGAGGGCGCCACAGTGGCGGACGGTTCCGACCGTCCGTCGGAGCAGGTCCTCATCGACACGCTCGTCGCCGACGCTGTCGAACGCGCCCACCGCCGCAACCCCGACGTCGAGACCGGCACCGATGTCCTCGCCGAGGACACCGTGACCGGGCTGGTGAACGAGAGCCGTCACGCCGCGATGCTGGTCACCGGATCGCGTGGCCGCGGAGCACTCGCGGGCCTGCTCCTGGGATCGGTGTCACTGGGTGTCGCGGCGCGCGCACACTGCCCGGTGGTCGTGCTGCGCGGGGACAAGGCAGGACGGGAAGGCACTCACCGACGCATCCTGCTCGGAGTGGGCGACGAGAGTGAAGGAACGGGCGCCGCCCTGTTCGCCTGCCGCGAGGCCGCAGCGCGCGGATGCGAACTCGACGCGGTCCGGGCCTGGCACCGTCCGGTGCACGAGACCGTCGACCACGCGGAGCCGGTCGACGAACCCGGCATGTACTACAGGGAAAGAGCGGCCACCCAGATCGACGCGGCGGTCGCCGAGGGCCTGAAGGAACACCCCGGACTCACCCTGCTCCGCTCCACCGTCGAAGGCCCGGCTCACAAGGTACTGGTGCAGCGCAGTGCCGCGGCGGACCTGATCGTCGTCGGTGCGCGGTACCGGCACGGCCACTTCGGACTCCAGCTCGGCAAAGTGGTGCACGCGGTGCTCCACCACAGCGAGTGCCCTGTCGCTGTGGTGCCGGAGTGGCCATCCGACTCCGGACGGAGCGAGACCGCTGCCGCAACGGAGACCCCTCCGGAACCGGGACCGCTGCCACCCATCGGGTGACCGGGCAGTTCATTCGGGGCACACGCAAGGGAGCAGGACCCCAGCGGTGGTAGGGCATCCGTGGAGCGAGCCCCGCAACGGAGCGCGGCTCGCTCCTTACGGAGGAATTCATGATCCAGTTCAAGCGCCGCGCCCGGCCGACGCCGAGCCGTGAGGAGCTCCAGGGGCTGGACGCCCACTGGCGGGCGGCGAACTACCTCGCCGTCGGCCAGATCTATCTGATGAGCAACGGGCTCCTGAAGGAGCCGCTGCGGCCGGAGCACGTCAAGCCGCGGCTGCTGGGGCACTGGGGTACCTCGCCCGGACTCAATCTGGTCCACACGCATCTCAACCGTGTCATCAAGGCGCGCGAACTGTCGGCCCTGTGTGTCTGGGGTCCCGGCCACGGCGGTCCCGCCGTGCTGGCCAACTCCTGGCTGGAGGGCAGTTACAGCGAGATCTATCCGGACGTCAGCCGGGATGCGGCCGGCCTGGACCGGCTCTTCCGGCAGTTCTCGTTCCCCGGCGGGGTGCCGAGCCATGTCGCACCGGAGACCCCCGGCTCCATCCATGAGGGCGGTGAGCTGGGCTACGCCCTGGCCCATGCCTACGGCGCCGCCCTGGACAACCCCGGGCTGCTGGTCGCCTGCGTCATCGGCGACGGCGAGGCCGAGACGGGCCCGCTGGCGGCCTCCTGGCACTCGAACAAGTTCCTCGACCCCGTCCACGACGGCGCGGTGCTGCCGGTCCTCCACCTGAACGGATACAAGATCGCGAACCCGGCGGTGCTGGCCCGGCTCCCGCAGGCAGAACTCGACGATCTGCTGCGCGGATACGGTCACGAACCCCTGCACGTCATCGGCGACAAGCCGATGGAGGTGCACGTGGCCATGGCCGTGGCCATGGACGAGGCACTGGACCGCATCGCCGGCATCCAGGAGTCCGCCCGTAACGGCAGAGCGGGCGAGCGGCCCCGCTGGCCGGTGATCGTCCTGCGCACCCCGAAGGGCTGGACCGGCCCGGCCGAGGTCGACGGCGAACCGGTCGAGGGCACATGGCGCGCTCATCAGGTACCGCTCGCCGCGGTCCGCGACAACCCCGCGCATCTGGCCCAGCTGGAGCGGTGGCTGCGGTCGTACCGTCCGGAAGAGCTGTTCGACGAGGCAGGCCGGCCACGGCCGCAGGTGCTCGACTGCGTCCCGGACGGCGATCGCAGGCTCGGCGCCACCCCGCACGCCAACGGCGGCCTGCTCGTGCGCGACCTGCCCGTCGCGCCCCTGGAGCGCTTCGCCGTGCCGGTATCCAAGCCCGGAGCGGACCGGCACGAACCCACCCGGGTGCTGGGCGACCTGCTCGCGCAGCTGATGCGGGACTCCGCGGACCGCCGGGACTTCCGGCTGGTCGGGCCGGACGAGACCGCGTCCAACCGCCTGGAGGCGGTCTTCGACGTCACCGGAAAGGCCTGGCAGGCCGAGGTCGTCCCCACCGACGAGCACCTGACGCACGACGGCCGCGTCATGGAGATCCTCTCCGAGCACTGCTGCCAGGGCTGGCTCGAGGGCTATCTCCTCACCGGCCGGCACGGACTGTTCTCGTGCTACGAGGCCTTCGCCCACATCGTCGACTCCATGGTCAACCAGCACATCAAATGGCTCAGGACCGCACGGCAACTGCCCTGGCGCGCCCCCGTCGCCTCCCTCAACTACCTGCTGACCTCGCACGTCTGGCGCCAGGACCACAACGGCTTCTCCCACCAGGACCCCGGCTTCGTCGACCACGTCCTCAACAAGAGCCCCGAAGTGGTCCGGGTCTATCTGCCCCCGGATGCCAACACCCTGCTGTCCGTCGCCGACCATGCGCTGCGCAGTCGCGACTACGTGAACGTGATCGTCGCCGGGAAACAGCCCTGCTTCGACTGGCTCGCGCTGGACGAGGCACGCGTCCACTGCGCCCGCGGCGCCGGAGCCTGGGAATGGGCCGGTACCGAAACGGGGGAGCGGGCGCCCGACGTCGTGCTGGCCTGCGCGGGGGACGTACCGACGCAGGAGGTCCTTGCCGCGGCCGGCCTGTTGCGTCAATACATCCCGGATCTCGCGGTCCGGGTCGTCAACGTCGTCGACATGACCCGGCTGATGCCGCAGGAGGAGCATCCGCACGGGATGACGGACTTCGAGTACGACACCCTCTTCACCCGCGACAAGCCCGTGATCTTCGCCTACCACGGCTACCCCTGGCTGGTGCACCGCCTCGCCTACCGCCGCGCGGGGCACCCGAATATGCACGTCCGCGGATACCGGGAGCGGGGGACGACCACGACGCCGTTCGACATGGTCGTCCGCAACGACCTCGACCGCTATCGCCTGGTCATGGACGTCATCGACCGCGTTCCCGGACTGGGGGTCCGGACGGTCGCCGTGCGCCAGGCGATGGCCGACGCCCGTACCCGGCACCATGCGTGGATCCGTGAGCACGGTGTCGACATGCCGGAGGTCACCGACTGGACCTGGAACGGCTGAGACCTCCGGCAGGCCGACACCGGCTCACGGATCGCCGCGAGGAGTGAACAGCACGGCGTGATGGCGCGTATTGACGGTGGGGCCCTGACTTCCGGGGCCCCGTACAGCTGGTGACACAGCGTCAGAGTCAGTACGACCTTGGGGCCGCGGATGAGGCACGCACGACGCAACCTTCAGCGGATCGCCCGGCTGGCGGCCGTCGGCGGGCTGGTCTGGGGCTCGCTGATGGTCTCCGACGCCATGGCGGGCGAACCGGCCGCACCGGAAACCCGAGCGGGCACCCCGCCGGCCGGCGATCCGGCCGGGACTCTCGTCTCACGGCTCGGCGAGTCCCGTACCGCAGGCAGTTGGACGGGCGCCGACGGCCGTCCGGTGGTCGCGGTGACCGACAGGGGCGCGGCAGCGGAGGTCGAGCGGGCCGGAGCGGAAGCCAAGGTCGTGCGCCACAGCATGAACCAGCTCCGCTCGGCCACCGAGGCCCTGCGCTCGGCACCACTCGTGACCGGGACCGCGTGGGCGGTGGACTACGCGTCCAACGAGGTCGTGGTGCACGCCGACAGAACTGTCTCCGCCGCCGACTGGTCGCGCATGTCCGACCTCGCCGAGAGCATCGGCGGATTCGTACGCATGGAGCGGACCCAAGGCGCCTTCACCACCAGGCTGAACGGGGGTGCCTCGATGCTCGCGGGCAACATCCGCTGCACCGCGGGCTTCAACGTGACCGACGGCCGGGACACCTTCATCCTGACCGCCGGGCACTGCGGCCCCGTCGGCACCGCCTGGTTCGGGGACCGCGAGCAGGATGAGCAGCTCGGCACCACCGTTGCCTCCAGCTTCCCGGGCGACGACTTCTCTCTTGTGCGGTACGCGAACGGCGCATCCCCCGAGCGCCCCGACATCGTGGAAATCGGCGAGGGCCGAGGGGTACGGATCACCGGCGCGGCCGATCCCGTCGTCGGACAGCAGGTCTTCCGCAGCGGCAGCACGACGGGGTTCCGCTCCGGGCGGGTGACCGCGTTGAACGCCACGGTGAACTACCCCGAAGGAACGGTCACCGGTCTGATAGAGACCACGGTCTGCGCGGAACCAGGAGACAGCGGGGGCCCGCTGTTCGCGCAGGGGCTGGCGCTCGGTGTCACCTCGGGGGGCAACGGGGACTGCACGACCGGAGGCGTCACGTACTTCCAGCCGGCGACCAAGGCGATGGCGGCGCTCCGGATGAGCCCGGCAGCCGGGCCGGGCGCTGCCGGCGCGGACCGTGGCGGCGCGGGCGGCCAGGTGCCGGGCTCCCCGACGGATCCGTCCTCGTCCGCCGCCGGATCCGTCCCACCGGGAACGCCGGGAGCCGCCGCACCGCCGGGAGCGGCCGCACAGCCGGGAGGCGTGAGCGGACCGGGGATCGTCACCGACATCGCCGCCGGCCTCGGACCTCTCGGCGCCGTCGGTCCGGGGCTCGGGGTCATCGGCGCGAGTCTGGTGCTGCTGGTCGTCAGCCGATGGATCCAGTCGGCCCAGGGCCGCAGGGACTACCGCAACGCCTACGCCCAGACCTGGGCCTGAACCCGGAAGGAGCCCGTCACCGGGGCGGGCTCCCCAACCGGGAGACAGACGGGCCGGTTCAGAAACACCGCCGACGACGGCCCGGACCCACGCCATCCGGGCCCGCGGGAATTCCAGGTGACCGGCGCCCGCCGGTCTCTCTACGCTCGGCGCCATGAACCCCATGGATCTGCTCAACGTCGTCGATGTCGAGGCGACCTGCTGGGAGGGACAGCCGCCGCCCGGATCGGTCAGCGAGATCATCGAGATCGGGCTGACCGTGGTCGACCTGCGGGCGGGCGAGCGGATCGCCCGGCATCGCATTCTCGTACGGCCCGTACGGTCCACGGTCGGCGCGTTCTGCACCGAACTGACCGGCCTCACCCAGGCCGAGGTGGACACGGGCGTCGAATTCGCCGAGGCCTGCCGGATCCTGGCCGCCGAGCACGGTGCCGGGGCGCGCCCGTGGGCCAGTTGGGGCGACTACGACCGCAATCAGTTCACCCGCCAGTGCCGGGCAACGGGCACCCCGTACCCCTTCGGCCGTCGGCACATCAACGTCAAGGCCGCCTTCACCGAAGCCCACCGCCTGCGCAAGCGCCCCGGCATGGCCGAGGCCCTCAGGATCGCCGGCCTCCCGCTGGAGGGCCGTCACCACAGCGGTGAGGACGACGCCTGGAACATCGCGGCACTGGTGCTGTCGCTGGAGGACCGGGACGGCCGGCCGGCGTAGCCGGATGGGGTCGTCGGACCCGGCTGCCTCGATGACCGCGGGCGGGCGGCGCTGCTTCAGGACGCCCTGCCGGGGTCAGGACGCCCGGTCGGGCTGCGGGCGCAGACCGTCGAGGATGATGCCGAGATAGCGGCGCCAGTCGACGACGCCGGCCTGTACGACATGGCAGAGGCCGATGTAGAGCGGCGACATGTCGGCCACGGTGAGATCCGCACGCACCGAACCCTCGGCCTGGGCGCGCTTGAGCACCTGGTCGGTGAGTTCGTTGAGTTCGGCGATCGCCTTCTCGTCGAACGAGCTGCCGCCGATCATCGCCGTGACGGTCTCGGCGTAACCCCGGTCCTGTTCCTGCATGGTGCCGCAGAACTCCAGTGAGCGGGTGAGGCCGTGCCAGGCGTCGGGATCGGGAAGCACCTCGGTCCGCAGAAAGTCCACGGTCTGCTGGAAGCGGTGCTCCACGATCGCTTCGGCCAGTGACTCCTTGGTCGGGAAGTGGCGATAGACGGTCCCGACGCCGACTCCCGCGCGGCGGGCGATGTCGCCCATCTGTGCCTCCCGGCCCGACTCGGAGAAAGCGGCGCGGGCCGCGTCGAGCACCTTGAGCCGGTTGCGGGCGGCATCGGAACGCAGCTTGCCGCCGGCGGGCGTGCCGGCGGGGGGTGGAGTGTTTGACAAGGGGAACCGCGCCTCCGTATCGTCGTGTCGGAATCGGCCATCCGATTGCGCGTTGCACTTTAAACCACACGAGCGGGTACCACCCAAGGCCCCGCCGCCCGATTCGGCGGTATCGCCCGAC
>NZ_JBSGZO010000014.1:0-47815 GCF_053611045.1 Streptomyces sp. NPDC054841
GCCGGGCCCTGACGGGGACAGCGGCGCTGCGCAGGCCGCCGGGCCGCCTGCGCCCGCAGGGCCGGGAGCTGCCGGGTCCGGGGCAGATGCCGCACACGGCCCTGGCCGTCCCGGCTCCGCCGTCGGGCCGGACGCCGCGTCGGCGCGCGCGGACGCGGACGCACCCGGGCGCGGCGACGCGCGTCGCCGACGCGCCCGGCTCCGCGCCGCGGTCGCAGGCGCCGGGGCGCTCGCCATCGTCGGTGGCGTGGCCGCATGGTTGGTGGCGGACAGGGCGGACAAGGCTGATGAGGGGGGACACGACCGGACGCGGCCCCCGGCGTCCGCGTCCGCCCCCGCGCGCAGCGGCACATCCGGGGCGATGCCCACCCCCGACGCCTGGCGCTGGCGCCCCTATTCGGAGTCGCGGCTCGACGCGGAGATCTCGGTGCCCGCCTCGTACCGGCGCGAGCCCGTCACCTCGGAGGCGGAGCTCGCGCAGGACAAAGCGATCACCTTCGAGGAGCGCGGCAACCCCTCCTGGATCGAGCTGAAACGCGCGGACGCCGAGACCGGCACCCCCGTCGCCTGGGCCGGCCGCGAGCTGACGTGGCTGAAGGACGGCGGTGCGCGCGGCGGCAGCTTCACCGCGGCCAACGCGAAGGGCACCGTCGTGCCCACCAACCTCGACGGCATGGACGCCGCTCTCCTCGATGTCACGTACGACGCCCAGGAGGGCGACACGGGCCGCACTGTCCGGCGCATGGCCCTCTACGTCCTCACCGACCAGGACGAGCGGTTCACCGTCCTCGTCGAGATGCCCAAAGGCGGCAAGGAAGAGGCCGAAGGCATCGACCTCTTCAAGGGCGTACGGGAGCGCGTCAAACTCGGAAAAGTGGCGACAGGGACGTCGGATGCGGCCACAAGCCCCTGATCAGGGCTTATCTGCCAGTGATCGCTGGCGCGATGTGAGGACCTGGCGAAAAGCTGTTACCGACGGGTACCCAAAGTCTTGATTGCGTCATACTCTCGCCCCCATGACGGACTCGCAGGCCCCCGCCGCCCAGCACACCGGCCCCCTCGGCACCAACCCCACCGCCGCCGCCCCGGCAGGCGCGCGCACCGCCGCCGATGTGGTCACGCCCGAGGTGGTCGCCCAGCTCACCCGTGGAGTCGTCGGCTCCGGCCGTACCGCCAACCACTCTCCCTTCACCGCGGAGAAGCTGGCCGACCTGCCCGAGTCCACCCCCGAGGACGTCGCGGAGGCCTTCGCCCGCGCCCGCGCCGCCCAGCCCGCCTGGGCCGCCACCTCCCCCCGCGCCCGCGCCGCCGTACTGCTCCGCTTCCACGACCTGATCCTGGAGCGCCAGGCCGAAGTCCTCGACCTGATCCAGCTGGAGACCGGCAAAGCCCGTCTCCACGCCCACGAAGAGGTCCTGGCCGTCGCCGTCGCCTCCCGCCACTACGGCCGCAAAGCCCCGGCCTACCTCAGGCCCAAGCGGCACACCGGCGTCGTCCCCGTCCTCACCAGGACCACCGAACTGCGCCAGCCGCGCGGCGTCGTCGGCCAGATCGCCCCCTGGAACTACCCCCTGGAGCTGTCCGTCGGCGATGCGCTGCCCGCCTTCGTCTCCGGCAACGCGGTGGTCATGAAGCCCGACACCGAGACCGCGCTGACCGCACTCTGGGCCCGTGACCTGCTCATCGAGGCCGGGCTCCCGGCCGGTGTGTTCCAGGTCGTCCTCGGCGAGGGCCCGGTCGTCGGCCCCGAGGTCGTCAAGCACGCCGACTACGTCTCGTTCACCGGCTCCACCCGCACCGGCCGCGAGGTCGCCCAGGGTGCCGCCGCCCGTCTCATCGGCGTCTCCCTCGAACTCGGCGGCAAGAACGCCATGCTGGTGCTCCACGACGCCGACATCGACAAGGCGGCGGCCGGTGCCGTCCGTGCCTGCTTCTCCTCCGCCGGCCAGCTCTGCATCTCCATCGAGCGGCTCTACGTCCACGAGTCCGTCGCCGACGCGTTCGTGGAGCGTTTCGCGGCCCGTACGAAGGCGATGCGCCTCGGCAACTCCCTCGCGTACGGCGCCGACATGGGCTCCCTCGTCGGCGAGCGCCAGCTGGAGACCGTCAAGCGCCATGTCGAGGAAGCCGTGGCCAAGGGTGCGACCCTGGTGGCGGGCGGAGCGCACCGCTCCGACATCGGCCCGTACTTCTACGAGCCGACCATCCTCGACGGTGTCGAGGCACCGATGGCCGTCTGCACCGAGGAGACCTTCGGCCCGGTCGTCTCCATCTACCGCTTCAAGGACGAGGACGACGTCATCGAGCAGGCCAACGCCACCCCGTACGGCCTCAACTCCAGCGTCTGGACCAAGGACGGCAGGCGCGGCCACGCCGTCGCCGCCCGCCTGCGCACCGGCACCGTCAACATCAACGAGGGGTACGCGCCCGCGTACGGCAGCGTGCAGTCTCCGATGGGCGGCATGAAGGACTCCGGTCTGAGCCGACGGCACGGCTCCGAGGGCATCCTCAAGTACACCGAGGCCCAGACCGTCGCCCAGCAGCGACTGATCCCGCTCGCCCCGTCCTTCGGCATGGACGACGAGAAGTACGCGGCCTTCATGAGCATGTCCCTGAAGGCGATGAAGGCCCTGCGCCTGCGCTAGGGAGTGTCTTCAAAGTAGCGTCGTCCGCCCGAAGGGCGGGCCCGGCGGCGTCTGGTGCGTGCGATCGCAAGGCGGAGAAAGGAGTCCATGCGGAGCATCGGCGACTGACGACAACGCAGCGTGGGGGCACCTCCCGTGCCCGAAGGGCTACGGGGGAGTGCGTGCCAGGCGTCGCCGGGCAGACGCGACTTTGAAGACACGACCTAGCACCACCCGGTACCCGCACGTTTGTTGACGAGGAGAGCCATGCCCGAGGACTTCCCTGCCCAAAAACAGGGCGAGAGTGACGCGGAATCCGCCTACGACTACGACGTCATCGTCGTCGGATCGGGCTTCGGCGGCTCGGTCTCGGCCCTGCGTCTCACCGAGAAGGGCTACCGCGTAGGCGTCCTGGAGGCAGGCCGCCGCTTCACCCGCGAGACGCTGCCCAAGAACTCCTGGGACCTGCGCAACTACCTCTGGGCCCCTGCCCTCGGCCTCTTCGGCATCCAGCGCATCCATCTGCTCGGCAATGTGATGGTGCTGGCGGGCGCGGGCGTCGGCGGCGGGTCACTGAACTACGCCAACACGCTCTACGTACCGCCCGCGCCGTTCTTCAACGACCCGCAGTGGAAGGACATCACGGACTGGGAGGGGGAGCTGAAGCCGTACTACGACCAGGCACGGCGCATGCTCGGGGTCCGCCTCAACCCGACCATGACCCCGTCCGACGTCCACCTGAAGGCGACCGCCCAGGCGATGGGCGTCGGCGACACCTTCCACATGGCCCCGGTGGGTGTCTTCTTCGGCGACGGGCGAGACGCCGTCGGCGAGGACGGGGCCGGCGAGGACGGGGCCGGCAAGGCGAAGGCCAAGCCCGGCGCGGAGGTCCCCGACCCGTACTTCGGCGGGGCCGGTCCGTCCCGCCGCGCCTGCACCGAGTGCGGCGAATGCATGACGGGCTGCCGCCACGGCGCGAAGAACACCCTCAACGAGAACTACCTCTACCTCGCCGAGAAGGCGGGCGCGGTCATCCACCCCATGACGTCCGTCGTCGCCGTCGCCGAGGACTCGCGCGGCGGCTTCGCCGTCAAGACGCTCCGCAGCGACAACAAGCGCAAGGGCAAGGGGCGTACGTTCACGGCGCAGCGCGTCATCATCGCCGCCGGTACGTACGGCACCCAGACCCTCCTCCACCGGATGAAGGACACCGGGCTGCTGCCGCGCATCTCCGGACGCCTGGGCGAGCTGACCCGCACCAACTCCGAGGCGATCGTGGGCGCGCAGACCGACAACCGCCGCTACCGCAAGCGGCACGGCGAGGAGAAGGTCGACTTCACGCGCGGCGTCGCGATCACGTCCTCGATCCACCCCGACGCCAACACCCACATCGAGCCGGTCCGCTACGGCAAGGGCTCCAACGCCATGGGTGGCATGACCGTGCTCCAGGTGCCCTACAGCGCGACGCACCGGGTCGCGGCCTGGGCCGGCAACATGATCAAGCACCCCTGGCTCGCCGTCCGTGCACTGTCCAACCGCCGCTGGTCGGAGCGGACCATCATCGGCCTGGTCATGCAGTCGCTGGACAACTCGCTGACGACGTACCGCAAGCCCAAGGGCCTCGGCAAGGGGCTGCTCACCGCCCGCCAGGGCCACGGCGCCCCCAACCCCAAGCAGATTCCCGAGGCCACCCGTGCCGCCTCGATCCTGGCCGAGGAGATCAACGGTTTCGCCGGCTCCAACGTCGGTGAACTGATGGGCACCCCGCTCACCGCCCACTTCCTGGGCGGCTGCCCGATCGGCGCCTCCGCGGAGTCGGGCGTCCTCGACCCGTACCACCGCCTCTACGGCCACCCGGGCATCTCGGTCGTCGACGGAGCGGCGGTCTCCGCGAACCTCGGCGTGAACCCGTCCCTCACGATCACGGCCCAGGCCGAGCGGGCGATGTCCTTCTGGCCCAACAAGGGCGACACGGACCCCCGCCCGGAGCAGGGCGTCTCGTACGCACGCCTCTCCCCGGTCGCCCCGAAGTCCCCGGCGGTCCCGGCGGACGCGTTCGGCGCGCTGAACCTGCCGTTCCTGGGGATGCCGGCGGTCCCGCCGAAGAAGTAGTTCCAGGCAAAAGAAGAGCGCTGCACCCCCCTCCGAGTGCAGCGCTCTTCCTGCTTTTGTGCGGTGTGTTACGCGGTGACGTCGCTCTTGCGGCGCTTCATCGCGAAGACGACACCGGCACCGGCGACGATGGCGATGCCACCGGCGATCCCGATGGTCGGGAGTACCGAGGAGGAGCCGGTCTCGGCGAGGTTGCCGGTGACGGGGATCTCCTCGGCGCCGCCCTGAGGCTTGACGTCCTTCGGCTTGTCACCGTTCGGCTTGGCCTCGTCGACGTCGCCCGGCTCGCTGCCCGACTTCAGAACGTCGAACTCGTAGAACTCGCCGTTCTCGTAGCAGGTCTCGTCCTTGTCGTAACCACCGACGGCGAGGGCGAGGCTCTTGCCGGCCGGGGCGGCCTTGTCGATGCGCAGACGCATCTTGATCGAGCGCTTCTCGTCCTTCTTCAGGTCGATGACGTCGAAGAAGAGACCGTTGTTGGCGCCCGAGAGGTTACCGCCGCTGGTCCACTTGCCGTCGGTGCCCTTGTACTCGAAGTGCGCGTACTTCTCGATCAGCTGGTTCTCGTCACTGATCAGCTCGTCCTCGTAGGAGGCGAAGGTGAAGAGGTAGAAGTCCTTGATCTCGGACTTGCTGTTGTTCTTGACGTCGAGGCTGAAGGTCTTCCACTCCCCGCCCGCGACGATCTTGTTCGGGAAGCCGGAGAGCTTGACGTCGACCTGAGCGATCTCGCACTCGCCCTCGTCGGCGTCCTCGTCGTCCTCGCCCGGCTCCTCCTCGTCGCCGCCGGTGGTGGCACCCGTGGTGCTGTTTCCGCCGGTGGTGCCGGTCGTGCCGGTCGAGGCGTCGCCGCCGGTGGTGGCTTCGCCGCCGGTCGTGCCGGTGGTGGCCTCGCCACCCGTGGTGCCCGTGGTGCCCGTCGTGGCGTCGCCGCCGGTGGTGGCCTCGCCGCCGGTGGTGCCAGTGGTGGCCTCGCCACCCGTGGTGCCGTCGGTGGAGCCCGTCGTGCCGGTGGTCGCGTCGCCACCCGTGGTGCCGTCGGTCGAGCCCGTCGTGCCGGCGGTCGCGTCGCCGCCGGTGGTGCCGTCGGTGGAGCCTGTGGTGCCGGTGGAGCCGGCGGAGGTCGTGCTTGTGGTGCCGTTGGTGTCGTCCGCGAACGCGGACGGCGCCGCCAGGAAGGCGGCGGGGGCTATGACAGCGGTCGCTGCGGCGACAGCCATAGCGCGGCGAAGCTTCATGAAGACCTCAGGGAAGTCTGGCGTACCGCGTCGTGCGGTACGGAGTCGGGGTGCCATTCCCGGCTGTGGGGTCACGGGTGTGGCTGTTGGTTCCGCATGCATGACCTGTGACCAGGGGGATTGGTTGTACGGCCCCTCACAGAATCTTTATGTGTCGTGCGCCACATCCGTCGGGGGCGAGGCAAAGGCGGAGGCGGGGGCGAAACCGAAACAGGAAGGGCCCCGCGGAAGCGTTTCCGCGGGGCCCTTGGCTGTCAGCACCGACGTCAGGGCTGCGCCGGTGCCGAGTGCGGCGCCGGGGGGGGGGGTAGGGCGCCGCTGGCGTGGGGTTGCCGGATACCGCATCCGTACCGGCGCACAGAAGGGCGCGCGGAGTGGTGTGGACCAATGGCAATGGTGGAGTGCAGTGCTGCTGTGCGGGTGGGACGGGGAGTGCCTGCATCGTGCTGGAAGGTTGCGGCCTGCGCAACCGTTTCGACCGGATGCGGTCGGCCCCGGGCGTCCCCGGAGCCGACCGCCCTTGGGGTGACCGGGCTGCTGTCCCCTGCCGACCGGTCACGCGCGCCGGAGCGAGGTCCCACGACGCACCTGCGGTACGCCACACGCCCCAGCGGAGCCACGCGTGGTTCTTTCCTTCGGGGCCCGCCCCTGGCTGGCACGGACATCGGGACCAACGAAGCCGTACGGGAGCGGTCACGGGCCGTACGGGTGAGAGGACGCCCGTACTGGCGTGCGTGTCCAGATGCGGCCCCGGCCATTCAGATGCGGCCCCGGCACAGCTCCAGCAGCGTCATCGCCAGCGACGTACCCGGCTTGCCGAGCGCGTCCCTGTAGCGGCCGAGCACCTCCATCTCGCGCGAGAGGTTCACGCGGCGGCCGCCGGAGGTGATGCGGGCCTCCTGGATGACGGCCGAGACGGCCATCCGTTCCTGGATCAGACCAATGATCCGGTCGTCGAGCGTGTCGATGCGCTCACGGGCTCCGGTGATCACATCCGCGGCCTCGGAGGTGCGGGCGCCGGTGTCGGTGACGGGGGTGACGGTCATGGTGAAGGGCTCCTTGGTGGAGGCCCCGGAACAACCGGGCCCGGAAACCACAGAGCGCCCCGGGCCTGGTGGCCCGGGGCGCCTGGGAAGTCGCTTGTCAGTTGCTCAAGCAGCACGACCATGGCAGCCGGCGGGCCGGGTGCCATAGGTAAAGACGAAGGTCGAGTGCTTGCGCATGGGGGTCAGTATGGCCCGGCCCCGAGGGCGGGGCCAACGCGGGTTCGGATGGTGAGACGAAGAGCCACCCTCCTCCGCCGGTAGAATCGACAAATAGAGACCCCTCCCACCACCGCCGGAAGGCCGCCGTAGTGTCCTCAGCGTCCCCTGCTGCCGCGCCCGCACCCAACCCGGACGTAGTCCTCGTTGTCGACTTCGGCGCGCAGTACGCCCAGCTCATCGCCCGCCGCGTCCGTGAGGCCCGGGTCTACAGCGAGATCGTCCCCTCCACCATGCCGGTGGCGGAGATGCTGGCCAAGAAGCCGGCGGCGATCATCCTCTCCGGCGGCCCGTCGTCCGTGTACGAGGAGGGCGCCCCGCGCCTCGACCGTGCGCTCTTCGAGGCCGGTGTCCCCGTCTTCGGCATGTGCTACGGCTTCCAGCTGATGGCGCAGACCCTCGGCGGCACCGTCGACAACTCCGGTGCGCGTGAGTACGGCCGCACGGAGCTGCACGTGAGCAAGACGGGCTCCACGCTCTTCGAGGGCACCCCGGCCGAACAGCCGGTGTGGATGTCCCACGGCGACGCCTGCTCCGCCGCGCCCGAGGGCTTCACCGTCACCGCGTCCACGGACGTCGTCCCGGTCGCGGCCTTCGAGAACGACGAGAAGAAGCTGTACGGCGTGCAGCACCACCCCGAGGTGATGCACTCCACCTACGGCCAGCAGGTCCTGGAGCACTTCCTCTACCGGGGCGCGGGCATCGAGCCGACCTGGACGACCCACAACGTGGTCGAGGAGCAGGTCGCGCTGATCCGTGAGCAGGTCGGCGACAAGCGCGCGATCTGCGGGCTGTCCGGCGGTGTGGACTCGGCGGTCGCCGCCGCCCTCGTCCAGAAGGCCATCGGCTCCCAGCTGACCTGCGTGTACGTCGACCACGGCCTGATGCGCAAGGGCGAGACCGAGCAGGTCGAGAAGGACTTCGTCGCCGCGACCGGCGTCTCGCTGAAGGTCGTCGACGCGCAGGAGCGCTTCCTGACCGCGCTCGCCGGGGTCTCCGACCCCGAGGAGAAGCGGAAGATCATCGGCCGGGAGTTCATCCGGGTCTTCGAGCAGGCGCAGGCCGAGATCATCGCCGAGGCGGGCGCGCACGGCGACCAGCCGGTCCAGTTCCTGGTGCAGGGCACCCTCTACCCGGACGTGGTGGAGTCCGGCGGCGGCACCGGCACCGCGAACATCAAGTCGCACCACAACGTCGGCGGCCTCCCCGAGGACCTCGAGTTCGAGCTGGTCGAGCCGCTGCGCAAGCTGTTCAAGGACGAGGTCCGGATGGTCGGCCAGGAGCTGGGCCTTCCGGAGGAGATCGTCCAGCGTCAGCCGTTCCCGGGACCGGGTCTCGGTATCCGTATCGTCGGCGAGGTCACCAAGGACCGCCTCGACCTGCTGCGCGAGGCGGATGCGATCGCCCGCGAGGAGCTCACCGCGGCCGGACTCGACCGCGACATCTGGCAGTGCCCGGTGGTCCTGCTCGCCGATGTGCGCAGCGTCGGTGTCCAGGGCGACGGCCGGACGTACGGCCACCCGATCGTGCTCCGCCCGGTGTCCAGCGAGGACGCCATGACGGCGGACTGGACGCGCATGCCGTACGAGGTGCTCGCCAAGATCTCGACCCGGATCACCAACGAGGTCGCGGACGTCAACCGGGTGGTGCTGGACGTGACGTCGAAGCCGCCGGGCACCATCGAGTGGGAGTGACCCCTCCCCGTACGAACAAGGACGAAGCCGTCGCCCGCCTCGCGCGGGCGGCGGCTTCGGCGCGTGAAACCTCTGGTCAGTTGGGGTGACCGGAGGTACCTTCCGCCGCATGACCGAGACGCCCGCCCAGACGTCGTCCGGGGCACCGCTCCCCGTTCCCGCGCCCGTCCCTGTCGAGCAGCTCCATTTCGCCATGCCGCCCGTGCACGAGTCCCCGGCCGACGAGCGGGCGTACCGGAAACAGCGGCTCGCCGGGGCGCTCAGGCTCTTCGCGCGGTTCGGGTACGAGGAGGGTGTTTCCGGGCACATCACCGCGCGGGATCCGGAGGTCCCGGACTGTTTCTGGGTCAATCCGTTCGGGGAACCGTTCGCCACGATGACCGCGGGCAAGCTCATCCTGGTCAACGGTGACGGACAGGTCGTGCTGGGCACCCGGCACGTCAACCAGGCCGCGTTCGCCGTGCATGCCGAGATCCACCGGGCCAGGCCCGAGGCCGTCGCCGTCGCGCACAGCCACTCCGTGCACGGCCGGGCGCTGGCGGCGCTGGGGGAGCTGCTCGATCCGATCACCCAGGAGGCGTGCGCCTTCTACGAGGACCACGCTCTGTACGACGCGTACACGGGTGTGGTGGTGGACGCGGCAGAAGGCCGGCGCATCGCCTCCGCGCTCGGTGCGCACAAGGGCATCATCCTGCGCAATCACGGGCTGCTCACCGTCGGCGACTCGGTGGACGCGGCCGCCTGGTGGTTCCTCTCGATGGAGCGCTGCGCCCAGATCCAGCTCGAGGCCCGGGCGGCGGGAAAGCCGCTCCTCATCGACCACCGCGACGCCCTCGCCACCCGCGAGCAGCTCGGCACCGATCTTGTCGCATGGATCAACTACCAGCCGATGTGGTGGCAGATCGCGGCGGCGGAGCCCGAACTCATGTCGTAGTACGTCAATTTGATCGTGCGCAAATCACCCTTGCGGCGGCTTTCCGGTGCGTGATTGTCCCCGCCCGTACGGCACAATTCCTTGGAATTACGGGGTAGTTGCCGAAGCTGCCTGCCGGGGAAGGGTGCGTCGCCGTGGCGGTGCAAGAAGCGGGACACAGCGTGCACGGTGGAGGCTGCACGTGCGGCGACTGCCCGCACGGAGCACGCGAGGGCCATCGGCGAGCCGTCGCCGGGTTCCTCGCCCTGCGCGACGGACTGGCCGGGGGGCAGGGGCTGCCCGCCCAGGTCGCCTACTCCGCGGGCGCGTCCCGTCAGTGGGTCTCCGACGAGCTGACCGAGTCGGCCCGTGCCGTCGCGGAACGAAGCCGGGCGGCAGGCGAGGCCTGGCTCACCAGGGTCTGGCGGCGCACACTCCTCGCCCTGTGGGGCTGGGTCGCAGTGCTGCTCATCGCCCAGGCCGGGACCGCGCTCGGCTCCGGCTGGAGCGTCTCCCGCACCGCGGGACTGGCCGCCGCGGTCTGCCTGGCGGCCCTGCTCACCGGGGCGGCCCGGCTGCACCGGACGCACGGCGGCCTGCTCGCCCCGCTCGTCGGCGAGGACAACCGGCTGTCGACCTCGCGGGCCGTCGCCGCCGCGTGGGTGCTCTTCGCCGCCTACAGCGTCCTGTTCCTGGCGTTCCGCCTCGCCGCGTCGGAGCCGGCCGGACTCGGACTCGCCCAGGGCGCCGCCCTGCTGACCATCGTCACGGTCGTCTGCCTGATCGCCGTCGTCGTACGCCGCGTCGTCACCGTACGCATCATCACGCAGCGCCTGCAGAAGGTGCAGGCGGACCGGCCGCGCCCCGCCGATCTGCTGTGCGACGACGCGGGGCGCGGCAGTTTCCCGGACGCGCAGTACGTCCTCGTCGGCGCTGCCGCGCTGGCCTGTGCGGGGGTCCTGCTCGCCCGCCGCCCCGACCAGTTGCCCGGACTGCCGTGGGGCCTCACGGTGCTGGTCCTGGTCTCCGCCGGCGTCTATCTCGCCGGGAAGTACGCGGAGGGCGGCCGGCCGGTCGTCCTCTCCGTCGTCCGCGCCCGTGAGCCCGGTGACCTCGACGGCCCCATCCGCACCGGCGACGACATCGAGATCCGCGGCGCCGGTTTCGTGCCGCCGGGCGCGGGAAGCCCCGACCGGCTGGCCCGGATGACCGTCCGTATCGGCCCTGTCCACGTCCATGTCCCGCTGATCCCCGTCCCGGGCGGCTTCATCAACCCCACCGACACGAGCGTCACGGTCCCGGTTCCGGCCGAGGTCGAACCGGGCAGGGTCGATGTGCAGGTGGTGACGGCGGCGGGCACCGAGTCGAACCGGGTGACCATCGACGTCGCGGACTGAGCCGTCGTCGTGCACCGAGGCGGCGTCGTGCACCGAGGCGGCGTCGTGCACCGAGCCGTCGTCGTGCACCGAGCCGTCGTCGTGCACTGAGCCGTACGGCCGTCATCTCCGTATGCATAGGCGCGGAGCGTGGGGAGAATCGTTCCAGCCGGGTCAAACACGGAGGCGACGATGACGCATGTGTACCGAACGACGGCCACCTACTCGAGCGATCAGGTCGGGAGCAGCTGGAAGGAGCGCGTGCAGCCCTACGCGCTGCTGCCGCTACGGCTCTTCCTCGGGGTGACGTTCATCTATGCGGGGCTCGACAAGCTCACCGACAGTGCGTTCGTGTCGGCGACCGGCCCCGGGTCCATCGGGGAGCTCATGCACAATGTGCGGAACACCTCCGCCGTCCCCGGACTGGTGGACATGGCCCTGCGCAACCCCGAAGGTTTCGGCTACGCCATGGCCTTCGGCGAGCTGGCCGTCGGCATCGGCACCCTGGTCGGGCTGCTGGCGCGGCTCGCCGCGCTCGGCGGGGCGCTGATCTCGCTGAGCCTGTGGCTGACGGTGAGCTGGCAGACCGAGCCGTACTACTACGGCAACGACCTCCCGTACATGTTTTGCTGGGTACCTCTCGTGCTGGCCGGGGCGTCCGTCTGGTCGCTGGACGCCTTGATCAGGCGCCGACGTCATGACCGGGCGGCCTACTAGGACAGGTGCCGGTACAGCGTTGCCCTGGACACTCCCAGAGCCTTCGCTATGGCGCTGACGCTCTCGCCCTTGGCCTTCCTTGCCTTGGCCACGACGAGGAGATCATCAGTGATCACCGTGGGTCGTCCCCCGGTGCGCCCCTGTGCCTTGGCCGCTTCAAGTCCGGCCTTGGTCCTGTCCTTGATGAGAGAGCGCTCAAACTCCGCCATGGCGGCAATGATCTGGAAGAAGAGACGGCCGTCGGCGGAGGTTGTGTCTACGGCGCTGAGAGCCCCTGTCAGCACCTTGAAGCCGATACCCCGTTCCCTCAGGCCGTCAACGATGCTCACAAGGTCGATGAGGGACCTTCCAAGCCTGTCGAGCTTCCAGGCAACGAGGGTGTCTCCCTCTCTCAGGTAGTCGAGTACGGCTGTCAGTTCGGGGCGATCGGTGTTCCTGCCGGATGCCTTGTCTTCGAAGATCCGAGAGCATCCCGCTTCGGCGAGTGCATCCCGTTGAAGCTGTGCTTCCTGGTCATCTGTTGAGACTCGGGCGTAGCCGACGAGGTGACCGGTGGCAGTGTTCGTCGTCACGCCCCAAGCGTCTCATAACTCGTCTCAGAACATCAAGACGCTTCAGGTGGTTGTGAGACGGGTTTTGAACAACTCTAGGGGGCTCTGCGGGTCCCGCCGTCCACCGTCTCGTAAACCAAGGTTTCTGAGACGCCGTCCGCTGTGCCCTGAGACGCGCATCCCCGGGTAATGCAGGTGGGAATCCCTCGCTGGGACCGCAGGCGGACGTTCCTTCGACGCTGTACGGGTTTGAGGACTTACCGCGCTCCGCGCTCCGTGCACCGTGTGCACTGGCAGGGAGGCCAAGCGGGCGTGATGAGGGGTTGAAGATCGTCCGTCGTGGACACGGTTTGCTTAGGCTCCCAGGTCTTCCCTGAGTCACGGGAGACGCGCATGGTCATCAAGGGGCGGTCGCTGAAGAGTCCAACTGCCTTCTTGCGGATCATGAGTTGTGCGCCTCGGAGTGATGCCGGCGCAGCTCGACGTTCGCATCAGACACGGCGCTGTAGTCGCTTCTCGACCGGGAATTCTCCCGACGTACGCAGATGCCGAGACAAGTGCTGCATCCCGATACGGCCTTTGGTTCCGGTGGCAGTTCGGTGAGTCCATAACCCTTGGGTTGCTGTGTGCCCGCCATCAGTCCTCCCCGGTTTCATGACCCATCCATGGTCCACCGGTTTGCGAGCAACGCCGATGAGTATTCCCGTTCCTGACTAAAGATCACCGGTAGTGGGCTGCACACTGCTCAAGCAGTTCTCTTGCTTCACTTCCGAAGAGAGCGCGACGCTCGAACGAGGTGAAGACGGCGAGGTACTCAGAGACATCGCTGGGATCGCGAAAGACCATGCGACCGGTGAAGTTCTCAACAGTGGCCAACCGATCGTCGTAGACCGTGAAGGTGTTCATCGGGCCGCGTGGTATCACCGTCCCCATCGGGACAACTCCCATGCGGATATTGGGAAGGTGGGAGACTGACGCGAGGCGGTCAATCTGAACGGCGAGAGCAGAGTGCGGGACGATCGCCCACCTGACTGCCTGCTCAGTGAGGAGAAATGTGAACGTCTTCGCCGTATCGTAGAGAACAGCCTGACGCTCCAGCTTTCTCGCTATTGTCTTCGAAGGATCACCCGGCGTGTGGCCCAGGCTGGCACGGATGTACTCCGGTGTCGCCAACAGCCCTGTGATCATCGCTGGCAGAAAGTATCTCAGCTCCGCCGCTTCGGACTTCCAGTGAGGCCAACTCTGCCTGACGCTTCTCCATTCCCCTGCGCCAGGAAGAGCGCTTGTCCTGCCATTCGGTGTTAGCGATTCGAGCAAGGGCGGTAATCTCCGTCACCAGCTCAGGGGGAGCATCCAGGGCTCGAAGGATGCGTTCGACATCGACCAGCTTCGGTGTCTTCTTGCCGGTCTCGAACTTGCTGATCTGGCTCTGGGACATATTGCAGCGCCTTGCGAGCCGATCACCTGTGAGACCGGCCCGCTTGCGCAACTCGCGAAGCTTTTCTGCCAGATCAGTCTTCGACTGCCCTAGCTGCTCAGGATCGAACGTCACTCGTCACTCGGGTTCTTTCATGTACTCGAAGAACGGTACGGAGTGCGCCAGGGCTATGCGTTTCCACTCCAGGTACGGGGTGATGTCGCCAGCGAACAACTCCCGGTTTATCTGTGTCCCGTCCGGTCGGAAGTTGAGGTGCACTACTCGTGTCTCGTCGAACATCCACCAGTCAGTTCCCGAGAGTGGTAGGCCGTAGTCATCGTGCGTGACATCCAGAATTCGGATATCCTCCCCGGCTTGAATGTTTCCGGGGATACCCCAAGCGAATTGGTATCGCTGATAGTCCGTCAATGGTTGTCGCACGATCCGTACTCGTCCGATGGTCCGCCCCGATGCCGCATAGTCGTGCACGCGCTCATGCCATCGTGCGTTGTGGTCTGTGGGCTTGGGTTCACCTCGAAGGAACCGGGCAACGTTCTCGGTCTCCTTGGGCATGGTGTACGTGGGCTGAGCCTCGAACCGCCATGCGTCACGCTCGTAGGCGTCGAACGTCCTGCGCCACTCGTCACCATCCAAGAGCACGTACGGCCTCCCTGAGGACTGCTTCGGGGATCTCCACCAGGGCCTCACCCTCCGGCGGTTGGAAGGCGTTGGAGACATCCCCCTGGACCACGATGGAGCCGCCTGCCGTGCGGTAGACGTTCGGGCAGTCGTCGTCATCGCAGTTGGGTCCGTCGAACTTGCCGGTTAGACGGGTCAGTTCCTCACGCGTCATGGTGCCCCCTTGTCTGCGACCCCTGTTGGGGCTCTTGTTGATCGACGCTACGCAGGCCGTTGTTCTTCGTCCATGCCAACTCCGAACTATTCCTGATACGGAATAAACGATTTTGGTGACGCCGTCTCTTGCCCTGTGAGGCTTCCTGCGGGGCGTTTGCCCCTGCGGCCTCACTTGGCTGCCGGTGGAGCCTCTTGGGCGCCCTGGATGTCATGCAGGAACGCTGCTGGCTGTGCCGATCCCCGTAACAGGAGCACTTCCAGGGTGGCTGACCTCATGTGGTGTGACTCTGCTCTCAGTTGCTCGGGATGTCGTCCCGGAATTGTTCAAAGGACACGTACATATTTTATGTGGGGGGTTGTATATACCCCCACGAAAAGAGTCTCCAGTAGTCACTTATGCTAGTGGGCATCCCCCTCGACAGGGGTGCCCGCTGAGTGAGTGTTGGGTACTTCCCTTCCTCATGCCCCGGCCTTCAATGAGGCCCGTTTGTCAGTGGATGGTGAAGGGCTGAGACGGATTCCCTAGGTCAACCTCGGCTCCGAAGTCGACTGTATTTGAAACCCCCTTGGCGTGAGGGTGCAGCCGGATACTGATTCCTGCCTTCAGTAGGTGACGTGTCCTCTCGTCTTCATTATCTTTGTTCCTCTCCCACATGTGACGGAAAGTTTCCCCGGTATCCCGGTACTCGTAACGGTCGGGCTTATCGCCTTCGGCCGAGAGGGAGTCGTGTTCCTCGTACAGGGCTGCAATCTCTTCCTCGGTGGACTTCCTGGCGAATCCAGAAGAGTTCCTTCCGTCGGGGCGGATGGACCTCTGGAGTTCCGTCACGTATTGCTCAATCTCATGGAGTCTCTGAGTGTTGTTCGAGCCCTTGACGTAGTGACGCTCATGCATGGGAAAGTCTCCGATGACTCCTAGGACCATTTTCTCTACGATCTCCCTCACCTTCTCGGCCCGGAAGGCGTAGCCCTTACCGCAGGAATCCCGATTGGCCGACTTGTTGCAGCGGTACACCGGCTTACCCTGTTGCCTCTCCGGATTGAAGAGATACAGGTTCCTGCCGCATCCCCCGCACAGTACAACTCCACGATATGCGGTCGTGTTCTTCGTAGAGCGACGGGCAACGCCGGGGCGCCCATTCATTTCATCCTGGAGCTTGGCCCATTCGTCGTCGGTAAGAACCGGATCGGCCATACGGATCTTTCCCTCGGAATTCAGAATCGGCTGTGATGCTCCGTACTTCTTTCCGGGTACCTTCACTTCCTCACACTTCCAGCCGAGGATGGTTTCAGACCTCAGAATGGAAGTGAGAGTGCGACTCCGCCATACCGGCGGAGAATCGCCGTTGTTCTTCCGGCGATTCGACATCCTCTCGGCTCCAGGGGACGGTACGCCTCTGGCGTTGAAGTCATCACAGATGGTCGAGTACGGCTCTCCGTCCTCAACTACTCGCCTGTAAATCTCCCGAATTACATCCTTCTGGTTCTCGCGCACCCGGAGCCTCATTGTTCCGTCAGTGTCACGGAAGGATTCGTAACCGTAGGGAGGGTTTCCCTTGGCCCATACATTCTTGGACTTGGCGTAGCTCTGGAACGACTTAACTCGCATGGAGATGTTCTGTGCTTCAGTCTCCGCGATGGCCGCAAACAGATCGATGATGACGTGCCGGAAAGGGCCGACCATGTCGAGTACAGGTTCCTTGGCTGAAACCAGGGACTTGCCGCCGTGAGCAGTCGCCCATTTGATCATGTCCTGCATGTCGACGACTTTGCGGACGAACCTGTCCATCTTCCAGAAGAGCAGCAGATCGAATTCAGGTGCTCGATTGTTCAGCCATTCCCCGAGTTCCAGCCTCTCGAAGGGATGGGACTTGGTGGCGGAGATGTGAGCGTCTCTGGCTACGCCTACCACCTGCCACCCGAGGTGTTGCCTCTCGGCCACGTAGGCCATGCAGTCCTGGAGCTGCCGTTCCAGCGAGGTGGATGCGTCCGTCTCGTTGCTGATCCTGAGGGCGATCAGTACACGCACAGGCTTCATGGACGGTGACCCTACAACAGCTGTACGCCAGTGACCTGGCCTATCTGATGGCCTGGCTGCCGCTGGTGCTGGCCGGTGCGTCGATGTTCTCGCTCGACGCCGCCATCGCTGAGCGGCGCCGCCGTATGCGGTAGTGCGTGAAGGTCACGACCCCGGCGAGGAAGAGACCGCCGAAGACGACCGGGAAGGCCATGAACCACTCGGTCTCCCAGGCGCCCGCCGCGTCCCCGAGATAGGCCGCGGCGGTCGTCAGAGCCGCCGCGCCCGCGATCAGCCGGCCCGGCCGGAACTCATGAAGCAGCACGGGTCACCTCCACCTGTCCGAGCCCGACCTCGAGATCGAGATCGAGCGTGCCCGCGGGCTTCGCGCCGGCCGGCGGGGCGAGCGTACGGGTACGGTCCTTGTCCGGGGCGATGTCCACATCGTTGGCCGGGTCGCCGGGCAGCCTGATGTCGCCGATCCCCGCCTGCGCCGACACATTCACCTTCGCTCCCTCGGGCACGACGACCTTCAGGCGTCCCGCGCCGACCTCGGCCCCGGTGCTCACGGTCGTCTGCGCCGGGATCGCGACGCGGCTGAGGTCGAGTGTGGCGTCGCCCGAGCCGAGTTCGTAACGCGGCGCGACGGCCGCGACCGTGGCGGGCTGCCACTGCGTCCGCGTCCAGTCGGCGCTGATCTCCTTGGGCAGCACGGAAGCGCCCGCCAGCAGGATGGCCGTGATCACCGTCATCAGGATCGTGCCCACGCCGATCCGCCCGAGGAAGCTGCCCACCGCGAGGCCGAGGCCGAACACCGCGAGCGCGCAGGCCAGTCCGATCTGCAGGCTCGTGCCCAGTGGCCGGCCGCCCCAGGACAGTGCCGTGCCCAGACCGCCGGCCACCAGGGCGAGCAGGAGGACGAGGCCGCCGATGCCGCGTGGTCCGCGGGGGCGTGGCGCGAGGGCGACCCGGTCGCGCCCGCCCCGGCGTGGCGGCGCCACGTCCGTCGCCGCGTCGGCCGGCCCCCACAGATAGCCGGTGGCGACCGGGCCCGTGGAGCCGTCCTTGATGATCGGGTCGCGCCACCAGGAGGGGCTGCCAGGCGTCGGCGGCGCCGTGGCCTCCGGCGGTGCCTCCGCCACCGCCTGCGCGGTCGCGCCGTCGAGCGGACCGCCGTCCGGTGCGACCATCGTGCGCCGCTGCGACCACACGGCGGCGCCGGTCACGGCCAGCGCGAGCAGTGCGGAGAACGCGAGCGTGCCGCCGTTGCCGATCATCGACAGGAACACGGCGCAGCCGAGCAGGGCCAGCAGCAGCGCTGCCAGACAGGCGCCGTCGACGCGGCCCGACAGGGCGCGCCGCGCCTCGTTCTCGTCGCTGCCCTCCAGTGGGATCAGCAGCCAGGCGAAGCCGTAGAAGATCAGGCCGACGCCGCCGGTCACCGACAGCACCCCGATGGCGATACGGAAGATCACCGGATCGATGTCGCAGTATCGGCCGAGGCCGCCGCACACTCCGCCCACGAGCTTGTGCCGCGGGGTCCGGCGCAGCAGCACGGGCGGAGGCTGCTGCTCCGACGGCGGCGAGGGCGGCGGAGCGGTCGGCTGAGTCATGACTCCATGGTGACGGGCCGCATGCCCGGGTGGCAGCCGCCCCGACCCTGGCCCTTCCCTGATATTGCGCCGATGCCGGCTCCGGGGGACCCCCGAGGTTCAGGGTCGGTCTCAGGGACGGCCCTGATGTACGCGCCCGTACGTACGTGTGACGATCGGGGCATGCCAGTCGCCGCCGCCCGTCCGCCCGAGACCGAAGAGCCCGCCGTCCGCAAGCTGTACCGCAGCGCCGACGGGCGCTGGCTGGGCGGTGTCGCGCGCGGGCTCGCCGGGCATCTCGGGCTGCCGGTGATCTGGGTGCGGCTGGTCTTCCTCGGCCTGTTCATGGCGGACGGACTCGGCGCGCTGCTGTACGCGGTCTTCTGGATCGTCGTCCCGCTCGGTGTGGGGGGCAGGTCCGTCGAGCCCAAGCCCGTCTTCGAGACGACCCCCGACGGCAGACGGCGGCTGCGCAAGCCCGACAGGGGCCAGCTCTTCGCGATGATCGCGCTGCTGGTCGGCGCGGTCGTCTTCGTCACCAATGTCGACATGGGCGGCTCCGCCAACCGCTATGTGTGGCCGGTGCTGCTGATCGCCGCCGGTGTCGTCCTGGTGTGGCGGCAGGCCGACAACGCCCGCCGGGCCCAGTGGGCGGGCGACGACCGGCGCCGCAGACTGCTGCAGCTGGCGCGCGGCCTCGCGGGCGTCGCCCTGGTCGGTATGGGCCTGACCGTCTTCATGGTCGTCCGCGGCTCGGCGGCTCAGCTCGGCAACGTACTGACGGCGGCGATCGCCGTGATCGTCGGCGTCGGTCTGCTCGCGGGCCCCTGGCTGGTCCGGATGACCCAGGACCTCTCCGAGGAGCGGCTGATGCGCATCCGCGCCCAGGAGCGCGCCGAGGTCGCCGCCCACGTCCATGACTCCGTCCTGCACACCCTGACCCTGATCCAGCGCAGCGCGGACGACGCGGGCGAGGTGCGCCGGCTCGCCCGCGCCCAGGAGCGCGAGCTGCGCAACTGGCTGTACAAGCCGGAGGGCACCGGCAAGGACGAGGACGAGGAGCCCGCCACCCTCGCCGACGCGGTGAAGAAGGCCGCTGCCGAGGTCGAGGACAAGCACGGCGTCCCGCTGGAGGTCGTGGTCGTCGGCGACTGCCCGCTCGACGAGAAGCTGACCGCACAGATGCAGGCCGCGCGCGAGGCGATGGTGAATGCCGCGAAGTACGGTGGCGAGGGGGGCCCCGTTCGGGTGTACGCGGAGGTCGAGGGCCGTACGGTGTTCGTCTCGGTGCGGGACCGGGGGCCCGGCTTCGACCCGGATGCGGTTCCGGAGGACCGGATGGGCGTACGAGAATCGATCATCGGCCGTATGCAGCGCAACGGCGGGACGGCGCGCCTGCGGTCGGTGCCCGGGGAGGGCACCGAAGTGGAGCTTGAGATGGAGAGGGCGGACGGATGACCGAGCAGACCGACGGAGCCGGTGGGACTTCGGAGCGTCGTGTACGGGTCGTGCTCGTCGACGACCACCGGATGTTCCGCGCCGGTGTCCAGGCCGAGATCGGCCGGACCGACGAGACGGGCGTCGAAGTGGTCGGCGAGGCCGCCGATGTCGACCAGGCGGTCACCGTGATCACGGCGACCCGCCCCGAGGTGGTGCTCCTCGACGTCCATCTGCCGGGCGGCGGCGGCGTCGAGGTGCTGCGCCGCTGCGCGAGCATGATGACGGCCGCCGAGCGTCCGGTCCGGTTCCTGGCGCTGTCCGTCTCGGACGCCGCCGAGGACGTCATCGGGGTGATCCGCGGCGGCGCCCGCGGCTATGTCACCAAGACCATCACCGGCACCGACCTGGTCGACTCGATCTTCCGGGTGCAGGACGGCGACGCGGTCTTCTCGCCACGGCTGGCCGGGTTCGTCCTCGACGCCTTCGCCTCGACGGACGCGCCGCCGGTGGACGAGGACCTGGACCGGCTCACCCAGCGCGAGCGGGAGGTGCTGCGGCTCATCGCGCGCGGATACGCGTACAAGGAGATCGCGAAGCAGCTCTTCATCTCCGTGAAGACGGTGGAGTCGCACGTGTCGGCCGTGCTGAGGAAGCTGCAGCTGTCGAACCGGCACGAGCTGACGCGGTGGGCGACGGCACGCCGGCTCGTGTGATGCGGCCGGGCGTGCACGCATGTGGCGTTGCGGCTGTGCACGCACGCGGTGCTGCGGCTGTACGTGCATGCGATTCAGCCATGCACATTCGGGAATCTGTGATGAAACTGCCGCACGACCGTGGCAACCAGGGCGGGTCAGGCTCCATCTGACTGTCCGTGATGAGTTTGACCGGGACACCCTTCTTCGTGACCGCGATCGTGCTGGCCGTGGTCGCCGTACTGCTGCCGCTGGCCCTGTGGAGCCGGGTGCGCGGACCCGCCCTGGTGCGCGGCAGCGTCCGGCTGATGATGCTCGGCTTCGCGCAGGCGACCGCGCTCCTCGTGGTCTTCATTTCCGTGAACAACAGCTTCAGCCTGTACGACAGCTGGGACGACCTGCTGGGCACGGGTGACCATGTCACGACCGCGAAGGACCTCGGGAAGGACGGCATGGGCGGGATCCGCTGGGCCGATCTGCCGAAGACCAAGCAGACCTTCAAGCGCGCCACGGACCCGATCGTCGGGGAAGGGGTGCAGGTCACCTCGCTCACCGGGCAGGTGTCGGGCGTCCAGGGCGAGGTGTACGTCTGGCTGCCCCCGCAGTACGACCAGCCCGCCTACCGGAACACGAAGTTCCCGGTCGTCGAGATGCTGCCCGGCTATCCCGGCTCCTCCAAGGCCTGGTTCGGCACGCTCAAGGTGCAGGAGCAGCTCAGGCCGATGATGGAGCGCGGCGAGGTCGCGCCGTTCATCCTCGTCGCCCCGCGCACGACCCTGATCGGCCGCTCGGACACGGGCTGCGCCAACATTCCGGGCAAGATCAACGCGGACTCGTGGCTCAGTGTCGACGTCCGCAAGATGGTCATGGACAACTTCCGCGCCACGCAGAAGCCCGGCGGCTGGGCCGTCACCGGATACTCGGCCGGCGGCCACTGCGCGGCGAAGCTCGCCGTCGCCCACCCCGACCGCTACCGCGCCGGCGTGAGCCTGTCCGGCTACAACGACCCGGCCGCCGAGAAGAGCTCCCTCGCCGCCCACGACCCCGAGCTGCGCCGCGCCAACAACCCCCTGCGCATCCTGGAGTCCGCCAGGACCGCCCCGCGCACGGCTCTCTTCGTCTCCGGCGCCCGCGGCGACGGCTACGAATCGGGCCTTGCGCTCCGGGCAGCCGCCAAGCTCCCGACGAGTGTCGACGTCTTCGAGATCGGCGGTGCCCACGACACCGGCGAGTGGAAGCGCCAGGTCCCCGATGTCTTCCGCTGGCTGACCCGCCAGGTCACGTACGAACGCGGTCCGAACCCGTCGGCGGCGGGTCACTGACCCGGGCCGTGAGCACGGGCCGGCAGAATCCGCTGTCCTGCGGCGTGTGCCAGGTGACGTCGGTGAAGCCCGCTTCGGTGGCGTAATCGGTGAGCCGCCGCCGGGCCAGCGCCCAGTAGGCCGTACGGCGCCGGCGCCAGGTACCACGGGGTGCCCGGGGGCTCCCTCACCCCGGAAGAGTGAAGTCCGCCTTCTCCGCCACGCGCCGGTAGCCGATGCCCGCGTAGATGCGCTCGATGTCGGCGTCGCCCGGCTCCAGCCAGACGGTGCGGATCCCGCGGGAGAAGGCCGCCGTGGTCAGAAACGCGGAGACCACGGCGCCGATGCCGCGCCGGCGGAAGGGGGCCGCCACGGCGAGGCCGCCGAGTTCGCTGAGGCCGTCGACGGGCGCGGAGCAGCCGCCCGAGGCGACGGGGGTGCCGTCGGGCGCCGTGGCGAGGGCTGCGACGCCACCGCGCTCGGACGCCTCCCGCAGCCAGCGGATCTCACCCTCCACCGGTTCGCCCGTCCCTCCGTACGCGAGGTGCTGGACGCCGGCCGCGGCGACGTATTCCGCGGGTGCGGACGGCTCGGTGACGGTGATGCCGTCCACCGGCTTCGGCGGCCGGAGGTCACCGGGCGCGCAGGCCAGCAGAGGCGCGCGGTTGGTGACCGTGAACCCGGCCGCCAGCAGCGCCGATTCGGTGCCGGGAGCGGTGGACGGCAGGAACTCCAGCCGCGGCACCCGGTCCAGCTCCCGGAACAGCGCGACCATCGCCTCGACATCGGCGGCCGACGCAGCCGCGCCCGCGTCGGGGATCGCGTAATTGGCGGGCGGGATCTCCCAGTCGGGGTTGTACCGCACCGTGAACGGGCCCACCCGCCGGTGGTGCGGAGAACGCAGCGTCAGCGTGCGTGAGGAGTTCTGTATGTCATGGGCGATCGATTCCATGAAGCCGGGATGCTACGCGACCCGCGTCGCCCCCGCGTACGGCATTTCGTCGATCGGCGCGATCCGGACCGGCGCCCCCGGGCGCGGTGCGTGGATCATCCGGCCGCCGCCGATGTAGAGGCCCACATGGGAGATGCCCGAGTAGAAGAAGACCAGGTCCCCGGGGGCGAGTTGGGACCGCGGGACGCTGCGGCCCGCGTTGATCTGGGTGTACGTCGTGCGGGGGAGGGAGACGCCCGCGGCGCGCCAGGCGGCCTGGGTCAGGCCCGAGCAGTCGTACGCGGAGGGCCCGGTCGCACCCCAGACGTACGGCTTGCCGAGCGCCCCGTACGCGTACGTCACGGCCTGCGCGGCACGCGCGTTGGCCGCCGGGGCGCCGGGGACGGTCCTGGCGGCGTCCCGGTCCGCCCGGCCCGTCGGTGTGCCGTCCTGGCCGTTGTACGCGGCGCGCTGTGCGGCGGTGAGCTGTGCCAGCAGCGTCTCGGCCGCCGCGAGCTTCTTCCGTATCGTCGTGCGATGCCGCGCCAGCTCCGCCTGCCGCTCCTGAAGCTCGGCGAGCCGCTCGCCCGCCTCGGAGCGGACCTGCGCGATCTCCCTCAACTGCCGCCGGACCCCGGCGATCGCCGCGGCCTGCCGCTCCCCGGCGCGCTCCGCCAGCTCCGCGCCCACCAGATAACGGGCCGGGTCGGAACTGAGCACGAGCTGCACGGCGGGGTCGATGCCGCCGGCCCGGTACTGCGCGGTGGCGAGGGAACCCAGTGCGTTGCGGGAGGCGTTGAGCCGGTCCGTACGCCGTGCCGCCTCGTCCCGCAGCTCGTTCGCCGAGGCCTTTGCCGCGTCGGCCTTCACCTTCGCGCCGTTGTACTTCTCGGTCGCCTCCTCGGCCTCTTCGTACAGTTTGTCGGCCTTGGCCTTGACCTCGTCCGGGGTGAGGAGCGGTTCGGCGTGCCCGGCCCCCTCGAAGACGGTGGCGGTTGCGGCGCCGGCGAGCGCGAGGGTGGCGGAGAGGCGGGCGGCGGGGCCGGAGAGCGTGCGCTGCCTGGGTTTGCGGTGCGCTGCCACGAGGGAGCCAGTCCTTCCGTAGGGTCCGCCGGTACGGGTACCGGCGGCGGACCGCACAGGGGAGACGGTCCACCGCCGGCTCTTTCGGCGGGGGCGACCGGCTGCCGTCCGGGTACGGGACGGTGGTGAGAGCCGGCCACCTGGGGGAGGACGCTAAACCTCGGGGTTACGACACGGCGGCGTCCTGACCGGTATTGGTGGGAGATGGACCGGCCGGGGTCACTTTCGGATCGTACGGCTAGGCTCCGGTGCCATGGACGTACTCATCAATGTCTTCGTCGCCCTGCACATCATCGGTATCGCGTCGCTGCTCGGCGGCTTCCTGACCCAGATGAAGGCCATGGGCGAGGGGACGGCGCGCTTCACGCCCGCGATGCTGCACGGTGCGCTGACCATGCTGGTCACGGGCGTGGTGCTGGTGGGGCTGAATCAGGCGGACGACCAGCCGGTGAACAACCTCAAGATCGGCATCAAGCTCGCGGTGCTCGTGGTGATCCTCGCGCTGGTCTACGTCAAGCGGGACGAGGAGAAGGTGGACAAGGGGGCGTTCGCGACGGTGGGCGCGCTGACGCTGGCGAACATCTTCATCGCGACACTCTGGACGTGATGCGGCCCGGGTCCAGGAGGTTCCTGGCGACCCGGGGGATTTTGGGGTCCGCGCCGGTCGGCCGAGCCCGAGCCGCTCATGCCGCAACTCCCCTTGGTCAAAGGCCGGTTGCGGCGTGAGTCGGGCGCCGTGCGACGGATTCCACCGGCGCGGCATCCGCAAGCCCGGCATCCGCAAGCCCGGCTCACGCAAGCCCGGCTCACGCAAGCCCGGCTCACGCAAGCCCGGCTCACGCAAGCCCGCTCGGCGTGGCCTCTAGGCGGGGCGGACGCTCCCGTAGATCGGCATGTAGTAGATCGACTCCTCGCGGACGTTCGCACCCGGCTTCGGGGCGTGGATCATCATGCCGTCGCCGATGTAGATGCCGACGTGGCTGATGTCGTCGTAGAAGAAGACCAGATCACCCGGGAGGAGATCCTTCGTCGCCACCCGCTGTCCGACCTCCACCTGGTCCCAGGTGGTCCGGGGCAGATCGACGCCGGCCGCCTTCCAGGCGGCCTGGGTGAGCCCGGAGCAGTCGTACGAGCTGGGGCCGGTCGCGCCCCAGACGTACGGCTTGCCGATCTGGGCGCGGGCGAAGGAGAGGACCTTCTCGGCCTTGGCCGCGTACGAGTCGGTGCCCGTGCCGGTGCCGGTGCCGGTGCCGGTGCCCGTACCTGTGCCCTGGTTCTGCTCCTGCTCCTGCTGTGCGCGCTCCTGGCGCAGCCGCTCCGCCTCCGCCTCGGCTTCCGCCTCGGCTTCCGCCTTGGCCTGTGCCTCGGCCTTGCGGCGGGCCTCTTCCTCCCGCTTCCGCTCCAGCGCCTCGAGCCGCGCCTTCTCCTCGGCGGTCAGCTGGGACAGCAGCGCCCGCGCCTCGGCGAGCTTCTTCTGGACGGTCTGCTTGCTCTCACGCAGCGTCTGCTGCGAAGCGGTCAGCGACTCCAGGCTCTTGGTGGCCCGCGCGCGCTGCTTCGCCGCCGCGGCCTGCTCGGTCTCGAAGTCGGCGATGGCGCTGCGCTGCTGGTCGGTCAGCCGGTCCATCAACTGTGTCTGGTCGAAGTACGCCTGCGGGCTGTCGGCGAAGAGCAGCGCGGCGGTCGGGGCCACCGCACCCGTGCGGTACTGGGCGGCCGCGTACGAACCGAGGGCCCGGCGGGACTCGTTGAGGGAGTCCGTGCGCTTGGCGACGTCGTCGAGGATCGTGTCCACCGCGCGGCGCTGCTTCGCGGTGGCCTCCTGCGCCCGGTTGTAGTCCTGGGTCGCGGAGCCCGCCTGCCGGTACAGGTCGTCGACCTTCTTCTGGACCTCTTCGATGCTCGGTTTCGGGTCGGCTGTCGCGTTCTGGGTCGAGAGCAGCGTCACGCCCGCCAGGGCGGCCGTCGTGAACCCGACGGCGGATGAATTCGTACGAGTACGGCTGCGCGGCTTGCGATGCGACGCCAAGGCCGGCATCTCCTTCCGTGGACCGCCTACCGGGTTAGCTGTCGGGTTCGGACGGAACGGAAGGCTGTCCTACGGGCCGAGTGGAGTGCGGCCCGATTCACCCCAGTTGTACATATCTGGTGGGTCCCCGGCTCCGAACTCCCCTGCGGAAGGCCGGATTCGGCGCAGGCTGCCCGATTGGCGTAGGTCGCCGTTGGCAGTACGGGCCGCCTGGGCGAGCACGCTAGCCAAACTGTGTTGCTGTTGTGAAGGACGATGTTCGATATGCCCGATACATTTCCGTGACCTTGGCGTGTCGTGGCCGAGACGTGACGGTATGTGATCGGTTCCGGCGTTGCGCTCCGGCTCGGTGAGTGTGGTGAAGGCGGCGGCGGGCTGTCAGTGGGGCGGCCTAGACTCATAGAGCGATGAGCAGCCTCTTTGATGACAGCTTCCTGGCGGACCTCCAGCGCACCTCGGCCCCGGAGGAGCACCCGCCGCCCGAGCCCGACGAGCACGACGAGCACCCGCCCCACGAGGAGGTCCCGCACGACCTCTTCGAGGGCGCTTTCGACGCGCCTCCGGCCCGCGACGCGTACTACCGGGACGGGGCGCCGCGCCCTGCCGTGGACCCGGCCGCGCTGCTCGAGGGGCTGAACGAGCAGCAGCGTGCCGCCGTCGCGCACCAGGGCTCGCCGCTGCTCATCGTCGCCGGCGCCGGCTCGGGCAAGACCCGGGTGCTGACCCACCGGATCGCCCATCTGCTGGCGACCCGCCATGTGCACCCCGGCCAGATACTGGCGATCACGTTCACGAACAAGGCCGCGGGCGAGATGAAGGAGCGCGTGGAGCACCTCGTCGGCCCGCGCGCCAACGCCATGTGGGTCTCCACCTTCCACAGCGCCTGCGTCCGCATCCTGCGCCGCGAGAGCAAGAAGCTCGGCTTCACGTCGTCGTTCTCGATCTACGACGCCGCCGACTCCAAGCGGCTGATGGCCCTGGTCTGCCGCGATCTGGACCTCGACCCGAAGCGCTACCCGCCGAAGTCCTTCAGCGCCAAGATCTCGAACCTGAAGAACGAGCTGATCGACGAGGAGACCTTCGCCGACCAGGCCGCCGACGGTTTCGAGAAGACGCTGGCCGAGGCCTACCGGATGTACCAGGCGCGGCTGCGCGAGGCCAACGCGCTGGACTTCGACGACATCATCATGACCACCGTCCATCTGCTCCAGGCGTTCCCGGACGTCGCCGAGCACTACCGGCGCCGGTTCCGCCATGTCCTCGTCGACGAGTACCAGGACACCAACCACGCCCAGTACACGCTGGTCCGCGAGTTGGTCGGGACGGGGTACGAGGACCTGGAGCCGGCCGAGCTGTGCGTCGTGGGCGACGCCGACCAGTCGATCTACGCCTTCCGCGGTGCCACGATCCGTAACATCCTCCAGTTCGAGGAGGACTACCCGGACGCGACGACGATCCTGCTCGAGCAGAACTACCGCTCGACCCAGACGATTCTCTCCGCGGCCAACGCCGTCATCGAGCGCAACGAGAGCCGCCGCCCCAAGAACCTGTGGACGAACGCGGGCGCGGGCGCGCAGATCACCGGCTATGTCGCCGACACCGAGCACGACGAGGCCCAGTTCGTCGCCGACGAGATCGACCGGCTGACGGACGCGGGCACTGCCAAGGCCGGCGATGTGGCGGTCTTCTACCGGACGAACGCGCAGTCCCGTGTCTTCGAAGAGATCTTCATCCGCGTCGGCCTGCCCTACAAGGTCGTCGGCGGCGTGCGCTTCTACGAGCGCAAGGAGGTCCGGGACGTGCTGGCGTATCTGCGGGTCCTGGCCAACCCGGAGGACAACGTCCCGCTGCGCCGGATCCTGAATGTGCCCAAGCGCGGCATCGGCGACCGGGCGGAGGCGATGATCGACGCCCTGGCGCTCAGGGAGAAGATCACCTTCCCGCAGGCGCTGCGCCGCGTCGACGAGGCGTACGGCATGGCGGCCCGCTCCGCCAATGCCGTCAAGCGCTTCAACACGCTGATGGAGGAGCTCGGGACGATCGTCGAATCGGGCGCGGGCCCGGCGACGGTCCTGGAGGCCGTGCTGGAGCGGACCGGTTATCTGGCCGAGCTCCAGGCGTCGACCGATCCGCAGGACGAGACACGCATCGAGAACCTGCAGGAACTCGCCTCGGTGGCCCTGGAGTTCGAGCAGGAGCGCGGGGAGCCTGGCGGGCGGGAAGGGGCGGGTGCGGGCACGCTCGCCGAGTTCCTGGAGCAGGTCGCGCTCGTCGCCGACTCCGACCAGATCCCTGACGAGGACGAGGAGGGTGCGGGCGTCATCACGCTCATGACGCTGCACACGGCGAAGGGCCTGGAGTTCCCGGTCGTGTTCCTCACCGGCATGGAGGACGGCGTCTTCCCGCACATGCGGGCGCTGGGTCAGACCAAGGAGCTGGAGGAGGAGCGGCGTCTGGCGTACGTGGGGATCACCCGTGCCCGCGAGCGGCTCTATCTGACGCGGTCGTCGATGCGGAGCGCCTGGGGCCAGCCCGCGTACAACCCGCCGTCGCGCTTCCTGGAGGAGATCCCGGACGCGCATCTGCAGTGGAAGCGCACCGGGCCCATGGCGGCGCCGGCGGGTCCGACGTCCGGGATCACGTCTTCGCTCTCGTCGTCCCGGTCGCGCTCCGGCCCTTCGGGCTTCGCCACGCGGCGTACGACGGACAAGCCGGTGATCGCGCTGGCGGTCGGGGACCGGGTCACGCACGACCAGTTCGGACTGGGGACCGTGATGGCGGTCACCGGCTCGGGTGCGGACGCGCAGGCGACGATCGACTTCGGTGACACCAAGCCGAAGCGGCTGCTTCTGCGGTACGCACCGGTCGAGAAGCTGTAGGGAATCGGTTCGGGGGCGGGGGCTCGGCTTCCGCCCCGGGCCGCGGGCAGGGTGCGCGGGCCGGAGCCGGAACTGGGACCGCGGTGCGGCCTGGAGCCGGGACTGGGACCGCGGTGCGGCCCGGAGCCGGGACTGGGACCACGGTGCGGCCCGGACTTGCCCTAGGTCGGGCTGAGGCCGTGGCTGCGCAGCCACGGCAGCGGGTCGATCGCGGACCCGCCGCCCGGCCGGACCTCGAAGTGCAGGTGCGGGCCGGTGGAGTTGCCCGAGTTGCCCGAGTACGCAATGACCTCGCCGGCCTTGACCGATCCCGAGCGGATCTTGGTGCTGCTGAGGTGGCAGTACCAGGTCTCCGTGCCGTCGGCGGCGGTCACGATCGCCATGTTCCCGTACGCGCTGTTCCACTGGGTGCGCACGGTGCCGTCCGTCGCGGCCATCACCGGCGTCCCGTACGAGACGGGGAAGTCGATACCGGTGTGCATGGACATCCAGTTGACGCCCGCCTGGCCGTAGTACGCGCTCAGCCCGTGCTGAGCGACCGGCAGCGCGAACTTGGGTCGCAGTGCCTCGCGCCGGGCGGCTTCCTCCTCGCGCTTTTTGCGCTCGGCCTCCTGGCGCTCCTTGAGGTCGATGCGCTCCTGCGTGCGGCTGGCGCGGTCACCGAAGTCGCGGGCGTCGGCGCTGAGCGCCGCGAGCTGGGTGTCCAGCTTGTTGTTCGCGGCGACGGGCTTCACGGACGACGGATCGGCGGCCGTGACCGCGGTGTCGGCGTCCTTCGTCTCCCCGCCGCTGGTGAGTCCGCCGACCGAGGCGGCGGCGACACCGGCGACGCCCATCACGCAGGCGGACGGTACGGCGACGGTGAGGAGCGCGGAGCGCTTGGCGGGGGTGCGGCGACGTCCGCGGCTGCCACCGGCCCGGCGTACGGGGCGGATCGGTACGGCGGCGGAGGGGATGACGGCGGGCGCGGTGGCGGTGTCGGCGTCGGCGACAAGCTCGGAGTCGGAGTCGGAGTCGGTGTCGGTGTCGGCGTCGTAGTCGTGGCCGGAGTCGTAGTCGGCGTCGTGGTCGCCGTCGGACTCGTAGCCGTAGTCGTAGTCGGAACCGGTCGCGGCCGTGGGGTCGGCGTCGAACTCGTCCGCGGGGGAGAACTGTTCAGGGATGACGGCCTCGGTGAGGTCCTGGTGGCCGTCGTACACCGGATACTCGGCGTACTCCGCAGGCTCTGCGTGCTCCGTGTGGCCGAGGTGCTGCTCTGCAGAGTGCTCGACGTGGTCGAGGTGCTGCTCCGCGTACCCGATGTGCTCGGCGTACTGCTGGGTGTCGACGTACTGCGGATACGCGGCCGTGGCTTCAGCCGAGACCTCCGCGCCGGAGTTCCAGGCGGTGGCGTCATACGTGCCCGTTTCGTACGCCGATGCCGTGCCGTACCCGGCCGCCGGCCACTGGCCGGTCGTGTCGTACGCGAAGGTGGCCGCGGCCGTTTCGTACTGCCCTGTCGCGAACTGCCCTGTCTGGTTCCAGGCGTTGGCGTCCCACTGGCCGGTGGTGTCGTACTGCGTGGCGTCGTACTGCTGCGGGTATGCCTGCTGGTGCGCCTGCGCGTCGAAGGTGTCGTAACCCGTCGCGGAGCCCGTGTTCCACTGCGTGGCGTCGTACTGTCCGCTGTGTCCGCCGTGCCCCGCTTCGTAACTGCCCGGCAGGGCGCCGAAGAGCGGGTCGGTGTCGAAGCTGCCGGTGGCGTACGCGTCGTACCCGGCGTTGGGGTGCTGGTCGTTCACCAACTTCTCTCTCGCCTCGGCAGCAGGACCAAGATCTGGGGGTCACCCCACGGCGGGGGTCCCAGAGGCAAAGCAGTGGCGCGACTGTACCCGGCGGTACGCGACGCCGACAATCTTCGGCAGGTTTTGAGGGGACGGGAAACGGGCATTCGGCCGTCTTTCGGCGGACTGCGGGCACAGCTTTGGCCTTACGTTCGACTGTTGTTCGACTTCAGGCGACCGAAACGGCGCCCGAGGCTCCGGCCTCCGCGTCGGACGATTCGAGCGCCTCACGGATGCCTGCCGCGACGGCGGGATGGACGGGCAGCGCGAGATGGCCGATGCCGCTCACGCGGACGTTCCGCACGAGGAGATCGGGGTGCTTCAGGCAGGCCGTCTCGAGGGGCACCATCAGCTGGTCGAGGTCGCTCCAGAAGCAGACGAACCGCGTCCGGCACCCCGGGGCGGGCTGCCGCAGCTCTTCGAGCACGGGGGAGCCGGGGCGCATCTGGCGCACGATGGGGTGGGCGCTCGCGAGCGGGGCGACGCTGGTGCCCGAATGGGGAGTGCCGAGGGTGACGAGAGTGCGGACGCGGCGGTCTCCGCCGAGCCGCTGGACGTAGTAGCGGGCGATCAGGCCGCCGAGGCTGTGCCCGACGATGTCGACCTCACGATGGCCGGTGCGCTCGCAGATCTCCTCGACGTGGCGGCCGAGCAGCTCGGCTGCCGTCCGTATGTCGCACGTCAGCGGGGAGTAGTTGAGCGACTCCAGATGGTGCCAGCCGTGCCGGGCGAGGGAGCGGCGCAGCAGGACGAAGACGGAGCGGTTGTCGACGAAGCCGTGCAGCAGGACGGCGGGCGGACGCGACGGGTCCTGGGCGGTCGGCAGGGTCGTAGGCACCGGTGACGCCGATGACGCCGCGCCGGACGCCGATGACGCCGCGCCGGACGGCGGTGATGCCGCGCCGGACGGCGGCAGCGGGGCTTGGCGCTCATGGGAGATGCCCGACGGGTACAGGATCAGATGCCCGGCGAGGATCGCCAGCTCAAGGGCGGTGGCCCGGAGCAGCGCGATCGACAGCCGTATCCGCAAGAGCGGCAGGAAACCCATGGCCGACCTCCCGAATGGCGCACGGGTCGACGGCTCCGTCCCCCGTATGCCCTCATGGGGCTGCCGACAGGGCCCACCGCCGCGCCGCGCGGCTGGCGGCACAGTGGTACGGCGACCGAGTAGCGGCTCCCCTTGCGATCGCCCCGGCTGCGACTGGGTGGTGCACGATGCGGGTACGACGCATAGCGAACATGTCCCACGTGTGATTTCCCCCTCGCTATCCGCCGCGAAACGGCAGGTTGCGGGATGCTGTAGATAACGTTCGTTCACCTCCCCGGCCCGTACAGGCGTGGGGACCCGTGCCAATGACGGCGCAGTCGGTATGTGGAGGCAGTGATGGGTGTGACCGGTCCGATCCGCGTGGTGGTGGCCAAGCCGGGTCTCGACGGCCACGATCGCGGCGCGAAGGTGATCGCTCGGGCGCTGCGGGATGCCGGTATGGAGGTCATCTACACCGGGCTGCACCAGACCCCCGAGCAGATCGTGGACACCGCGATCCAGGAGGACGCCGACGCGATCGGTCTCTCCATCCTCTCCGGCGCGCACAACACGCTCTTCGCGAAGGTGCTCGAGCTGCTGAAAGAGCGCGACGCGGAGGACATCAAGGTCTTCGGCGGCGGCATCATTCCGGAGGCGGACATCGCCCCGCTGAAGGAGAAGGGTGTCGCGGAGATCTTCACTCCGGGCGCGACGACGGCGTCGATCGTGGACTGGGTGAACGCGAACGTTCGCCAGGCGGCGGACGCCTGACCAACCCCTGGGACGGGTGCCCCGCACCGTGGGCGCGGGTCGCCGTCCTGCGGCCGCCACCGGTGGGGGTGTGCCGGTGAGGCGGGGCCGACCCGGACAAACCCCCTGTCGCCGGCTACGGGTGCAGTTCCGAGTGCATCGTCGCGCGGAGGCGGAGCGTCGAGACGAGGCGTTGGAAGGCCTCGGACCAGTAGCCGCCCGCGCCGGGGGAGCCGCCCTCCGGTTCGTCCGGGGTGGCGGTGAGGAGGTCGAGGCGGCTCGCCTCCGCCGGGTCGAGGCAGCGCTCGGCGAGGCCCATGACGCCGCTGAAGCTCCACGGGTAGCTCCCCGCGTCCCGCGCGATGTCCAGTGCGTCGACCACCGCGCGGCCGAGCGGCTCGGCCCAGGGCACCGCGCAGACACCGAGCAGCTGGAACGCCTCCGACAGACCGTGCGCGGATATGAACGCGGCGACCCACCCCGCCCGCTCCTCTTCCGGCAGTGTCGCCAGCAGCTTCGCCCGCTCCGCCAGCGATGACGTCCCGGGTCCGGTCGACGGCGGCTCGGACGGGGCGCCGAGCAGGGCGCGGGCCCACTCCGGGTCCCGCTGCCGCACCGCCGCCCGGCACCACGCCGCGTGCAGCTCGTCGCCCCAGTCGTCGGCGACGGACAGGGACACGATCTCCTCCGGGGTGCGCCCGCCGAGCCGCTGCGGCCAGGTGGCCAGTGGCGCGGCCTCCACCAACTGTCCCAACCACCACGACCGTTCGCCCCGTCCGGACGGCGGCGTCGGGACGACCCCGTCGCGCTGCATCGCCGTATCGCATTCGTGCGGTGCCTCGACCGCGATCGCCGCCGTGCCCTCCGCGCGGTCCAGTCCGATGCAGCTGACGGCCCGCGCGGCCATCCGGCCGGCGAGCGCGGAGTGCGGCAGCGCGGACAGCAGCTCGGCCGCGGTCGTCCGGACATTGCGGCTGCGGTCGGACAGTGCCTGCTCCAGGAACGGCTCGTCCGCGTCGGACAGGCCTGTACGCAGCGAGTCCAGGAACATCAGCCGGTCCTCCGCGCGCTCGGTCTGCCAGGTGCCGGTGAGCAGCGTGAGCGCCGCCGCCGGATCGTGAGCGCGTACGGAGGCGAGCAGGGCGACCCGCTCGGCGAACAGGCCCTCCTCCCACAGCCGCCGGACAGCCTCCGTGTCCGTTGGGGCGGGCAGGGCGGAACCTCCCCCAGAGCCTCCGGCCTGGGAGGACCCCCAGGTACCACGCAGGGCGAACTTCCAGTCCGCGTTGAGCCGGGCGAGCCAGAGGCCGCGCGGGCCTGCGAAGCGCAGGGCGAGGGGCCGCAGATCGGTGCGGGCACGGGCCGCGTCGAGCAGGGCGGGCAGCACGGAGGCCGGGGCGCGGTAACCGTGCTCGTTGGCCGCGGCGAGCCACTGCGGCAGCAGTTCCGTGAGGTCGGGGGCCGTGCCGCGGCGGCCTCCCGCGCCCGTGGGCGCGGCCCGGTCGGCCAGCAGCAGGGCGAGTCTCCGCCGGGCGGGCTCGGGCAGGGCGCGGCGGTCGTCGTGCGGTGCGGGCTCCGGCCGCGGCCCGGCCGGCGCGGGCCGTAGCCCGGCTCTCCGCCGCACGGTGTGCAGCGCAGCCGCGTCCAGCAGCGCGACGGGCGCCTCTGCGCCGGGCGTCAGGACGCCGGCCGGCGGCGTCCGCCGGTCGGTGCCGAGAAGAGCGGAGGTCACGAGCTCTTCCCAGACGGTCGTGCGGGTGGTGCTGGTCATCGGTCCTCCGTGGTGCGTTCAGGTGAGGGTGACCGTCTCGGGGGTCTCGTCGGACCAGGCGGCCAGCGGTGTGAAGCCCCGGTGACCGCATTCGCCGAAGACGGTGACCGGGCTGCCGCCGGAGAGCGCGGCGAGTCTCCACAGTCCCGGCCGGGACAGTGCGGTGGGGGCGACCGGCAGTGCGGACTCCCCGTCCGCGTCGGCCAGTTGCCATCCGTCGTCCGCCGGGACCGGTATGACACCGGTCAGCGTGACCGGCCAGGAATCCAGCCATGGGTCCTCGCGCAGGGCCGCCCCGTACGCGGCGAGCGCGTCGTCCGTGGAACCGCCCGGCGGTGGCGCCTTGATCGGGACCGGGACGCCGAACTGCTCGCCCAGGTCGACTCGCAGCTGCCCCGCGCCCGCGTACGGCACCAGTTCGGCGTCGATCATCAGGCCCGCGGGCAGGGCCTGCTGCGGTGCGCGGCCGGCCGCGCCGAAGGAGAGCAGCAGCGCCGTCCGCCCGGTCTCCCGCCCGTACAGCCAGATGCGCCGTGTGGTGATCTTGGCATCGGCCGAGTCGTACTGCGCGAGCACCAGCCAGTCGTCCCTGACCGCCGGCCCTTCGGCGGGCGCGGTCAGTCCGACCCTCGTCCGCACGGTCGCGGCCAAGGGCTCCGGCAGCCGCTCGATGTCCAGCCAGGCCCGGTCGAGGAGATGCACAAGCGCGCTCTCCTCCAGCAGGCGCACGGGCCAGCCGGGCCCGGATCCCGGTATGGCGCCCAACTCCCTTACGCGTCCGGCCAGTCCGGGCGCCTGCGCGTCGACCATGCGGGCGGCCGTCTCCTCCCACAGGCCGTATCCCGACTGCTCCGCCGAGGCCAGCCCGCCGCGCACGAGATCCGCCAGCCGCTGCTCCAGCTCCGTCGCCCCCGCGGTGATACGGCCCGCCCGGCGCTCCGCCCTGCGCCGCGCCGCCTCCGGGTCCGCGGTCTTCGCGGACGGCCCCTCGCCCGCAGCCCGCTCCTCCTTCTCCGCCGTGCGCTTGCGTCGACCCGCCAGCCACTCGTCGGCCCAGTCCGGTGCCTCGGAGTCCCGGACGGTCTCGTCGTCGCCCGCCCAGAGCAGCAGCAGCCCGAGCGCGTGCTTGCACGGGAACTTCCGGCTCGGGCAACTGCACTTGTACGCCGGTCCCGTTGTGTCCACGATTGTCTGGTACGGCCTGCTGCCGCTGCCCTTGCACAGGCCCCAGACGGCCCCCGAGCCGCTGCTGCCCGCATCGGACCACGGCCCGGCCGCACCGAGCTTGCTTCCCGCCTTGCGTGACGAGGCATCAGGAGCCAGAGCCAGCACCTGTTCCGCCGTCCAGCGCACCCCCTGCTGATTCATGCGAGAAACGCTAGGGGTCCCCACTGACAATCGGTTCTGACCTGCGGAAGCTTGGGACCGAGGAGTCCGGAGCGGGTGTCGCGGCCGCGACACCGCATCGCGATGTCCCCGATCACCGGCAACTCGGCTCCAGCGCCCCTTTCTTCAGCCCCGATCACGGCAACGGCCTGCGGATACGGCTGATTGTCAGTGGCATGGTGCACGGTGGAACCCACATCCGGTCGATCGATCTGGAGGGGGATCCATGACCGTGCCCGAAACCAGCGCAGCCACCGGCACCGAGGCCCTGCGGCCCCATGCCGAGGACGCCTTCGCCGACGAACTCAAGGCACTGGCGGCGTCCGACGACCGGCCGCGGCCGGCCCGCTGGCAGCTGTCGCCGTGGGCCGTGGCCACCTATCTGCTCGGCGGCACACTGCCCGACGGGACCGTGATCACGCCCAAGTACGTGGGACCGCGCCGGATCGTCGAGGTCGCCGTCACGACGCTCGCCACCGATCGCGCGCTGCTCCTTCTCGGCGTTCCCGGCACCGCCAAGACCTGGGTCTCCGAGCATCTCGCCGCGGCCGTCAGCGGAGACTCCACGCTGCTCGTGCAGGGGACGGCGGGCACGCCCGAGGAAGCCATCCGCTACGGGTGGAACTACGCCCAGCTGCTCGCCCACGGCCCCAGCCGTGACGCGCTGGTGCCCAGCCCCGTCATGCGCGCGATGTCGGAAGGCATGACCGCGCGTGTCGAGGAGCTCACCCGCATCCCGGCGGACGTGCAGGACACGCTCATCACGATCCTGTCGGAGAAGACCCTGCCCATCCCGGAGCTGGGCCAGGAAGTGCAGGCCGTCCGCGGCTTCAACCTCATCGCCACCGCCAATGACCGCGACCGCGGGGTGAACGATCTGTCGAGCGCGCTGCGCCGCCGGTTCAACACCGTGGTCCTGCCGCTGCCCGCGACCCCGGAGGCGGAGGTCGACATCGTCTCCCGGCGCGTCGACCAGATCGGGCGCTCGCTCGAACTGCCTGCCGCGCCCGAGGGCGCCGACGAGATCCGCCGCGTCGTCACGGTCTTCCGCGAGCTGCGCGACGGCGTCACTGCGGACGGGCGCACGAAGCTCAAGTCCCCTTCGGGGACGCTCTCCACGGCCGAAGCGATCTCCGTCGTCACCAACGGGCTGGCGCTCGCGGCGCACTTCGGCGACGGAGTGCTCAGGCCGGGCGACGTGGCGGCGGGCATCCTCGGAGCGGTCGTCCGTGACCCGGCGGCGGACCGCGTCATCTGGCAGGAGTACCTGGAGACGGTCGTTCGCGAGCGGGACGGCTGGAAGGACTTCTACCGCGCCTGCCGCGAGGTGAGCGCATGACCTCACGGACGGCGACGCCCGTACGGCCCGCGGTCCCGGCGCCTGTCACAGCCGCAGGCGCGGAGAGGACATGGCCAAGTGACGGTCCACTCGTGCTCGGGGTGCGGCATCACGGGCCCGGGTCCGCGAGGGCGGTGCGGGCCGCGCTGGAGGCGGTGGAGCCCAGGGCGGTGCTGATCGAGGGCCCGCCCGAGGGGGACGCCCTGCTGCCGCTCGCTGCCGACGACGGCATGGCCCCGCCGGTCGCGCTGCTCGCCCACGCCGTGGACGACCCGGGCCGGGCCGCGTTCTGGCCGCTCGCCGAGTTCTCCCCGGAGTGGGTCGCGATCCGCTGGGCGCTGGCGCACGAGGTGCCCGTACGGTTCATCGACCTGCCCGCCGCGCACTCCCTGGCGGCCGCCGCCGATCCCACCTGGGGCGATGAGGACGAAGTCGTCGGCGGCGAGGCGACCCTGCGGATCGACCCGGTCGCAGTGCTTGCCGAGACCGCCGGATACGACGACCCCGAGCGCTGGTGGGAGGACGTGATCGAGCACCGCGGCGCCGCGTCCACGGCGGGCGGCGCGGGCCCGGGCGACCCGCTCGCGCCGTTCGCCGTGCTCGGCGAGGCCATGGCCGCGCTCCGCGAGACGTACGGACACGGCGGCCACCCCCGCGACCTCGTCCGTGAGGCCCATATGCGGATCCAGCTGCGCGCGGCACGCAAGGAGTTCGGGGACGAGGTCGCCGTCGTCTGCGGCGCCTGGCACGTCCCCGCGCTGACCGGGAAGTCGACGGCCACCGCGGACCGCGCGCTGCTCAAGGGCCTGCCCAAGGTCAGGACCGAGATGACCTGGGTGCCCTGGACGCACCGCAGGCTCGCCCGGCACAGCGGATACGGCGCGGGAATCGACTCGCCAGGCTGGTACGCGCATCTGTTCAGCGCCCCCGACCGCCCCGTCGAGCGCTGGATGACCAAGGTCGCCGGACTGCTCAGGGACGAGGACCGGATGGTCTCCTCGGCCCATGTCATCGAGGCCGTCCGGCTCGCGGAGACGCTCGCCGCGATGCGCGCCCGTCCGCTCGCCGGACTGAGCGAGACGACCGACGCGATCCGGGCCGTGATGTGCGACGGCTCCGAGGTGCCGCTCGGACTGATCCAGGACGCGCTGATCACCGGCGATGTGCTCGGTGAGGTCCCGGACACGGCCCCGGCCGTACCGCTGCAGCGCGACCTGACCCGCCTCCATCGCACCCTGCGGCTCAAACCCGAGCTGCTGGAGCGGGAGTTGGAGCTCGACCTGCGCAAGGAGACCGACGCGGAGCGAAGCCGGCTGCTGCACCGGCTGCGGCTCCTGGGCGTCGGCTGGGGCACACCGACGGCGGGGCGCGGATCGGCCGGCACGTTCCGGGAGACGTGGCGGCTGCGCTGGGACCCCGAGCTGTACGTCAAGGTCGCCGAGGCGGGCGTCTGGGGCACCACGGTGCTCTCCGCCGCGACCGCCAAGGCCGAGGGACAGGCCGCGTCGGCGACCGCGCTCGCCGACGTCACGTCGCTCGCGGAGCGGTGTCTTCTGGCCGAACTGCCCTACGCGCTCCCCGTCGTGATGCAGGCCCTCGCCGACCGGGCCGCCCTGGACGCGGACGTCGGCCACCTCGCCCAGGCCCTGCCCGCGCTCGCGCGCTCCCTGCGCTACGGGGACGTGCGCGCGACGGACACCGCAGCCCTCGGCGAGGTCGCGGCCGGTCTCGCCGAGCGCATCTGCGTCGGACTGCCGCCCGCCTGCACCGGGCTCGACGCGGACGGAGCCGCCGAGATGCGCGGCCATCTCGACGGCGTCCACACGGCGATCGCACTGCTTCCGAAGTCCGAGGAGCTCAGCGGCCGCTGGTCGGGCGTCCTGCGCAAGGTCGCGGTGCGGGACGCCGTGCCCGGGGTGATCCGAGGGCGCGCGGCCCGTCTGCTGCTGGACGACGGGCGGCTCGCCGAGGACGAGGCCGCGCGGCTGATGAGCCTGGCGCTCTCGCCGGGCACCCCGCCCGCCGACGCCGCGGCCTGGATCGAGGGCTTCGTCGGCGGGGCGTCGGGAGGCGGAATGCTCCTGGTCCACGACGAGCGGCTCCTCGGACTCGTCGACGCCTGGCTGGCATCCGTCCCGGCGGACGCGTTCACCGACGTACTGCCGCTGCTGCGGCGCACGTTCTCGGCGTACGAGCCGGGCGTACGCCGCACCCTGGGGGAGCTGGTGCGGCGCGGCCCGGCCGGCGGCGGACCGGCGCGCGGCGAAGGGGGCGTGCCCGGATTCGGGGCCTGGCTCGACGAGGAGCGGGCGGACGCGGTGCTGCCCGTACTGCGGCTGATCCTGGAGGGGGAGCACGTATGACAACACCGGAGACCGTGGGGGAGCACGTATGACAACGCCGGAGACCGTGGTGGACATGGCATCCGACGAGCGGCTGCGGCGCTGGCGGCTGGTCCTCGGCGGGGGCGCGGCCGAGGGTACTGGCTGCGCCCTGACCGGGACGGACGCCGCGATGGACGGAGCCCTGGGTGCGCTCTACGGCCCGGGGAGCGGTCAGGAGCGCGGGAGCGGAAAGCGATCGGCCGGCCTGGAGGGGTCGGCGCCCAATGTGGCGCGCTGGCTGGGCGACATCCGTACGTACTTCCCGAGCTCCGTCGTCCAGGTCATGCAGCGTGACGCGATCGACCGGCTCGGCCTCCGCACGCTGCTGCTGGAGCCGGAGATGCTGGAGGCCGTCGAGGCGGACGTCCACCTCGTCGGGACGCTGCTCTCCCTCAGCAAGGCGATGCCCGAGACGACGAAGGAAACCGCCCGCGCGGTCGTCCGCAAGGTCGTCGACGACCTGGAGAAGCGGCTGGCCACCCGCACCCGCGCGACCCTCACCGGCGCGCTCGACCGCAGCGCGCGCATCAACCGCCCACGCCACCGGGACATCGACTGGGACCGCACGATCCGGGCGAACCTGAAGAACTACCTCCCCGAGTTCAACACCGTCGTGCCCGAGCGGCTGATCGGCTACGGCCGCGCGTCCCAGGCAGTGAAGAAGGACGTCGTCCTCTGCATCGACCAGTCCGGGTCGATGGCGGCATCCGTCGTCTACGCCTCGGTGTTCGGAGCGGTGCTCGCCTCGATGCGGTCGATCGCGACGCGGCTCGTCGTCTTCGACACGGCGGTCGTCGATCTGACGGACCAGCTGGACGACCCGGTGGACGTCCTGTTCGGCACGCAGCTCGGCGGCGGTACGGACATCAACAGGGCGCTCGCCTACTGCCAGTCGCAGATCACCCGGCCCGCCGACACCGTAGTCGTGCTCATCAGCGATCTATACGAAGGCGGCATACGGGACGAGATGCTGAAGCGGGTCGCGGCGATGAAGGCGTCGGGAGTTCAGTTCGTCGCGCTGCTCGCGCTCTCCGACGAGGGAGCACCTGCGTACGACCGCGAGCACGCGGCAGCCCTGGCGGCACTGGGTGCGCCGGCGTTCGCCTGCACGCCCGACCTGTTCCCGGAAGTGATGGCCGCGGCGATCGAGAAAAGGCCACTGCCCATACCGGACATGGCGACTCATCAGTAACAAGGGACTTGCGTGACCCCGGGAGGCTCGTGCAAGCATCGTCCCCGTTGCCCGTGGAGGGCCATGTTCCGCGCCTGGGAGGGCTCGCCCCATTTTGACTGTCACCGCTGCTCAGCCTCGTGCCGCCGGGCGCCTTGTGCGCCGTGCGGCCGGGCGGCATGCGGTGCACGCGGTGCGTGTGTTGCTGTTCGTGGGCGGGCTGCTGGTGCTGGGGTTCGTTCTCGGCGGTCAGGCGCACGCGGCGGAGCAGCCGGGCGTGGGCTCCCCGCTGGAGCGGGTCGCCCCTGCCGCCGGTCCGGCCGGCCAGCTCCGTGACGTCGCGGAGCCGCTGACCGAGGGTGCGGCCGAGCCGCTCGGCCCGGGCGCCGAGGACGCCGAGGACGCCGAGCGGGCCCTCAAGCCCGTCACGGAACCCGTCACGGATCCTGTTGCGGAGCGCGTCACGAAGCCGGCCGTCGAGCAGGCGGCCGAGCAGACGGCCGAGCAGACGGTCGATCGCGTCGTCGACCCGGCCGTGGAGCACGTGGCCAGGCCCGTCGTGGAGCCCGTCGCAGGGGCCGTGGGACAGGTTGTCCACGATGTGGCGGAGCCCGTCGGTGACGTGGTCGGCTCGGTCGTGGAGGACGTGCCCGCGCGGCCGTTGCCCGCACCGGTATGGCCCGGCGACGGCCTGCCCGTGCCCGGGCAGGACCGGCCGCAGGACACCGCGCCCGTCACCGGCCACCGCGACGAGCCACGCTTCGGAGAGTCCGCCGGCCGTGGCCGCACGAAGGGCAGCAAGGCTGTTGCGACGCCCTCCCATGAGCTCCGGTACGCGACCACGTACGCGCACCGGCTGGGCGCGGCGGACACCCGCGCCGTCCCCCTGCTCGGCGACGGAACGCGTGACGGGCGGCTCCCGGACCTGCCCGGCCGTTTCCCGGCCGGACCGGGCGGCAGCGCCGTCGTTCAGTCCGCCGGTGACGGCCACACGCCGCGCCCCGGCGACCATCACGCGGCGTGGTTCTCGAACGCCGTGGCGTTCGGGCTCGAGCCCGGTTCCCGGCAGCCGCTGACCGGTGCCGGCGTCCGCGACCGGCATCGCGACATTCTCGAATTCCCCGGATAGGGCAGGCCGTTCCCCCGCCTCAGGACCTGCCGCGCGGGGGCGGAGCAGGTCTGCCCGCCGGCCCGGATGCCGACGTCCAGCTGAGCTGACGCCGTCGCAACCGACGCAACCGGCATCCGGAACCCTCGAATTCGAAGGAATCTCCCGAACATGAACAAGAACATCCGCCGCTCCATAGCCGTCGCGGCCGGCGCAGCCGGAATGTGGGCCATCGGCACCGCGGCCGCCAGCGCGGACGAGCTCCCCTCGCTCTCCCTCTCCACCGCGGACCAGGCGGTCGACACCGCCGAGGACACGGTCACCGGCATCACCGACGAGGCTCCGGCCGCCGGCGCCGCCACCGGCAAGGTGCAGGCCACCGCCGGTGCCGCGGTCGCCGAGGCCAAGGGCGCCGCACAGGACGCGCAGGCCGTCACCCAGGCCCCGGTCACGTCCGTCCAGGCCCCGGTCGCGTCCGCCGCGGACCAGGCCCGCCAGTACGTCGAGGGCGAGCTGTCCGACGCCCAGGGCGAGGTCGACTACCTCTTCGGCCCGCTCTCCGCCTTCGCCCCCGAGCTGGTCGACCAGGCCCCCGGCACGGCTCAGGGCTACGCCCAGGGCGCGGTCACCGCGGCGACCCCGGTCGCCGACGAGACGGCGCAGGACGTCCTGCCTCCGGTCGCCGGCCGTGCGATCGACGGCGTGCTCCCGGTCGCGGGTCAGGCGGTCGGTGACGTCGGCGGCCTCGCCACGGGCGTCGTCGCTGACGTGACCCCCTTCGCGGGCGGTGTCGTGAGCGAGGTCCAGCCGTTCGCGGGCGGCGTGGTCGGCGAGGTCCAGCCCTTCGCGGGCGGTGTGGTCGGCTCGGTCCAGCCGCTGGTCGAGACCGTCGTGAACCAGGTCGAGCCGGTCGCGTACGGCGTCGGCGGCAGCGCGGGCACTCTCGCGTACGGCGTGGTCGGAGACGTACAGCCGTTCGCCGGCGGGGTCGTCTCCGAGGTCCAGCCGTTCGCCCAGGACCTGACCGGCACGGTCGCCGCGACCCCGGTCGCCGGCAACGCCGTCTACGGCCTGCAGGGCGCGGCCACCGCGGTGACCCCGAGCTACGTCGACAGCCTGGGCCACAACCTGACCCAGGGCATCTGACGACGCCAGGCATCAGGTGACCGGCGGGTCACGGACATCGACGGGCGGTTCCCATTGGGGTGGGGGCCGCCCGTCCCCGTACCCGGCTCGTGTCCGTCCGCGGGCCTTGCCCGTACCCGGCTCGTGTCCGTCCGCGGGCCTTGCCCGTACCCGGCTCGTGTCCGCCAGCGGCCTTCTTCGTACCTGCCGGGTGTCCGTCCGCGGGCCTTGCCCGTACCCGGCTCGTGTCCGTCCGCGGGCCTTGCCCGTACCCGGCTCGTGTCCGTCCGTGGCCCTCCCCGTGTCCGTCCCGTAACCGCAGAGTTCCGCCACGCGCGCGATCTGTGACAGGTATCACCGCTCCGGTGTGATCTGCGATTTAGGCCCCCACGTCCCTCGGGGATAACCTGCGAGACGGACATGCCGCGTGCCCGGACACCGTGTACGCCTCCCTAGTGACAGCGCAGTCACGTTGCCCTTCGCGGCACGCCCACGCAGACAACGAACCGCGAATCACTGAAAAGGGACGGACGCGCGTGGACCTGTTCGAGTACCAGGCGAGGGACCTCTTCGCCAAGCACGGTGTACCGGTGCTGGCCGGTGAAGTCATCGACACGCCTGAGGCGGCGCGCGAGGCGACCGAGCGACTGGGCGGCCGTTCGGTCGTCAAGGCGCAGGTGAAGGTCGGCGGCCGCGGCAAGGCCGGTGGCGTCAAGCTGGCCGCCACGCCGGACGAGGCCGTCGCCCGTGCGACGGACATCCTCGGTATGGACATCAAGGGCCACACGGTCCACAAGGTGATGATCGCCGAGACGGCTCCCGAGATCGCCGACGAGTACTACGTCTCGTACCTTCTCGACCGCACCAACCGCACCTTCCTGGCCATGGCCTCGGTCGCGGGTGGCATGGACATCGAGGAGGTCGCCGCGACGACCCCCGAGAAGCTCGCCAAGATCCCGGTCGACGCCAACGAGGGCGTCACCGCCGACAAGGCCCGCGAGATCGTCGAGGCCGCGAAGTTCCCGGCCGAGGTCGCCGAGCCGATCGCCGAGATCCTGCAGACCCTGTGGAAGACCTTCGTCGCCGAGGATGCGCTCCTCGTCGAGGTCAACCCGCTCGCCAAGGTCGCCGACGGCCGGGTTCTGGCCCTGGACGGCAAGGTGTCGCTGGACGCCAACGCCGAGTTCCGCCAGCCCTCGCACGCCGAGCTCGAGGACAAGGCATCGGCCAATCCGCTCGAGGCCGCTGCCAAGGCCAAGGGCCTCAACTACGTCAAGCTCGACGGCGAGGTCGGCATCATCGGCAACGGCGCGGGTCTGGTCATGTCGACCCTCGACGTCGTCGCGTACGCCGGTGAGAAGCACGCGAACGTGAAGCCCGCCAACTTCCTCGACATCGGTGGCGGCGCCTCCGCCGAGGTCATGGCGAACGGCCTCGAGATCATTCTCGGCGACCCGGACGTCAAGTCCGTGTTCGTCAACGTCTTCGGCGGCATCACCGCGTGCGACGCGGTCGCCAACGGCATCGTGCAGGCCCTGGAGCTCCTCGAGTCCAAGGGCGAGGCCGTGACGAAGCCGTTGGTCGTGCGCCTCGACGGCAACAACGCTGAGCTGGGTCGTCAGATCCTCGACGACCGCAACCACCCGCTCGTGCAGCGCGTGGACACCATGGACGGCGCGGCCGACAAGGCCGCCGAGCTGGCTGCGAAGTAAGGGACGAGGGACACCAACACCATGGCTATCTTCCTCACCAAGGAATCCAAGGTCATCGTCCAGGGCATGACCGGCTCCGAGGGCCAGAAGCACACCAAGCGCATGCTCGCTTCCGGCACGAACATCGTCGGTGGCGTCAACCCGCGCAAGGCGGGCACGACCGTCGACTTCGACGGCACCGAGATCCCCGTCTTCGGGTCGGTCAAGGACGCCATCGAGAAGACCGGCGCGGACGTCACGGTCATCTTCGTCCCGGAGAAGTTCACCAAGGACGCGGTCATCGAGGCGATCGACGCCGAGATCGGCCTCGCGGTCGTCATCACCGAGGGCGTCGCGGTCCACGACACCGCGCAGTTCTGGGCGTACGCGGGCGCCAAGGGCAACAAGACCCGGATCATCGGCCCGAACTGCCCGGGTCTGATCACCCCCGGTCAGTCGAACGCCGGCATCATCCCGGCCGACATCACCAAGCCCGGCCGCATCGGTCTCGTGTCCAAGTCCGGCACGCTGACCTACCAGATGATGTACGAGCTCCGTGACCTCGGCTTCAGCTCCTGCGTCGGCATCGGCGGTGACCCGATCATCGGCACCACCCACATCGACGCCCTGGCCGCCTTCGAGGCCGACCCGGACACCGACCTGATCGTGATGATCGGCGAGATCGGCGGCGACGCCGAGGAGCGTGCCGCCGACTTCATCAAGGCGAACGTCACCAAGCCGGTCGTCGGTTACGTCGCGGGCTTCACCGCGCCCGAGGGCAAGACCATGGGTCACGCGGGCGCGATCGTCTCCGGTTCCTCTGGTACCGCACAGGCCAAGAAGGAGGCCCTTGAGGCCGCCGGTGTGAAGGTCGGCAAGACGCCGACCGAGACGGCGAAGCTGGCGCGCGCGATTCTCGCCGGCTGACACGGCCTCGCCGGCCGAGCCTGACCGGCTCCGCCGCAGTGTGTGGGCCCGCCCCCGGGAGACCGGGGTGCGGGCCCTCGCGCATGTTCAGCCCGCGGTCTGCCTGATCCGGCCGGCCTGCTCGCATCGAAGAACGGCCGTTTGAGCGAACGGACTGTTGGAGCGAACGGCCCGTTGAACCGAACGGCCCGTTGAACCGAACGGCCTGTGGGACCGAACGGTCTGTGTGAACCGGAACGGGCGGTCAGCCGACGCGTGGAATGAGCCGTTGCGGGCCGGCGTGCGGATGCGAGTGGAGCATGTTGCGGAGGTTCACTTCCGCCTTCGTGTACGACTGGGGTCCGCCGCGTGGCGGTACGCCGCCGACCGCCTCGCCGGGCGCCTGCGGCGGCTCGTAGTGGCCCTCCGAGGTGGCCGCGGTGAACGCCGCCGCAGCGAGGATCAGCGCGGTGAGACCGAACACCGCACGCGTCCGCAGCTGGGTCCTGCGCTCGCCGGCGATCCGTACGGCACGGGCGGTGGGGACCTTCGGCGTGGACACGGCGTGGACCAGGCCGCCGAGCTGTTCGTGCAACGCCTGCGGATCCGCCAGTTCCGGCAGCCGATCGGCGACGACGGCGCGGGCGTGCAGGACGCGGTTCGCGGCGGCCGGAGTGCTCGCCTCGGTCTCGGCCGCCGTCTCGGGCAGGTCGAGGCCGAGTCCGTCGTACAGCAGCAGGGTGCGGCGGTACACCGGGGGCAGCTCGAGCAGCGCCTTGCGCAGGGTGAGCCGGCACGGGTCCGGCGCCGTGGACAGCAGGGCCGGAAGGGCCGGGTCCGGGACCGGGTCCGGATCCGGGCGCCGGTGGCTGCGGCGCAGCCGGTGCCAGGGCGACAGGGCGTACTCGTACGCCGCCGCCCGCACCCAGCCCGCGGGGTCCCGGTCGACGGCGACCTCGGGCCAGCGCTCCCAGGCGAGATGGAAGGCATGCTCCACGGATTCCAGGGCGAGCCCGCGCCGTCCGGTGAGCAGACAGGCCTGGCGTACGAGAGCGGGGGCGGTGCGGGCGTAGAGGGCGTCGAAGGCCTCCTCGGGGGTGAGGTCCGGCTCGTGCGCGGGAGGCGGCGGCTGGGGTACGGGGGGTGTTCGATGCCTGCTCGGGGAGGGAGGGGCGGGAGGGGCGGAAGCGGAGAGCGCCCCGCCCTCGTGTGTCTCCAACTCTTCCGCCTCCTTGGCCTCCTTGGCCTCCTTGGTCTTCATGGCCGAGATCTCCGCCTCGTACGGGGCGAGAAGCTTCGCGTACGCCTCGCGCTTGCGCCCGCGAGGGCTGGTGCGGCCGGCCTCCCAGGACTTGACCGTCGCCTTGGTGACGCCGACGGCTTCCGCGACCTGCTCCTCGCTCAATGACTTCGCCTCGCGCAGCCTGCGTCGCTCCTTGGGTGAAGGCAGCGCCGGCGCGGTCGTCTCCGCGCCTTCCGCAGGGTGCTCCCTCATGAGGGGCTCCCCGGGAAGCTGCACCAGGCCAAAAAGTACATAAACGTATATTGAGCGACACAACGGTCATTCGCCCGCTACGCGGATAAAGCGCGTGTCGTTGGCAGCATGGCCGCGTGACCCAGACGACCGATCACAGTCCGTCGTTCGTGCCCGTGCAGGGCGGCAGGCCGGCCGCCGCGCTCGTGACATCGCTTCTGCGCGGGGTGATCGCCGCGGGGCTGGGGCTCGGCGCGCTCGCCGTGCCCGTGATGGTGATGTGGATCAGCTCGCCGTACGTGGACAGCGGCCCGCGCGGGGCGCTGCACGTGGCCGCCGGGCTGTGGCTGCTCGCGCACGGAGCCGAGCTGATCAGAGCCGACACCCTCTCCGGGACGCCCGCGCCCGTCGGGCTCGTGCCGATGCTGCTGGTGGCACTGCCCGTCTGGCTGGTGCACCGGGCCGCGCGGGACGCCCTCGAGGAGGGGGAGGGATGGCGCCAGCCGTCAGGTGGCATGGCCGTGTGCGGAGTGACCTGTGGGTATCTGCTGGTCGCGGCTGCGGCGGTGCTCTACTCCCTGGGCGGGGAGCTCGCTGCGGAGCCGCTCAGCGCGGCGCTGCATCTGCCCGTGGTGGCGGGGCTGTCGGCGGCGACGGGGGTGTGGGCGGCGAACGGCCTGCCGCTCGGGCCGCTGCCGGACTGGATTCCCGAGCGCGTTCGCATCGCCCTCGCCCGCTCCAGGGTCCCCGTCGCGTTCCGGGCGGCGGGAGCGGCGGTGGCGGTGCTGCTCGGCGGCGGGGCGCTGCTCGTCGCGGCGGCGCTGGTATGGCATGCGGGGGCGGCGCAGAAGTCGTTCCTGCTGCTCGCGGGCGATTGGCCGGGGCGGTTCGCGGTGCTGCTGCTCGCTCTGGCGCTGGTGCCGAACGCGGCGGTGTGGGGGGCGGCGTACGGGCTCGGCCCGGGTTTCGCACTCGGAACGAGCGCCACGGCGACGCCTCTCGCGGCGGTGGGGAACCCCGCGCTGCCCCAGTTCCCGCTACTCGCCGCGGTCCCCGCGGAGGCGCCCGGGTCGCCGCTGGCCTGGGCGGTCGCGGTGGTGCCGGTCGCGGCGGGCGGCGTGGTCGCGTGGTTCACGG
>NZ_JBSGZO010000015.1:0-19558 GCF_053611045.1 Streptomyces sp. NPDC054841
GCTCGGCTGCGGCTGCACCGGGCCCGGCGGGGGGTGCGGGGTCGCCCCCGGGAGAGGCGCCCCCGTACGACAACTGGCCCGCCCCCCTCTCTGTCGAGAGGGGGCCGGCCCTTTGCCTTGCGGTGGCACCGCCATGCAGCACCGCAGGGCAGTCGGGGGGCCTATCCGAAGCGGCCCGAGATGTAGTCCTCGGTCGCCTGGACGGACGGGTTGGAGAAGATCCGCTCGGTCTCGTCGATCTCGATGAGCCGGCCGGGCTGGCCGACCGCCGAGAGGTTGAAGAACGCCGTGCGGTCGGAGACGCGCGCCGCCTGCTGCATGTTGTGCGTCACGATGACGATCGTGAAGCGCTCCTTCAGCTCGCCGATCAGGTCCTCGATCGCGAGGGTCGAGATCGGGTCGAGCGCGGAGCAGGGCTCGTCCATCAGCAGGACGTCCGGCTCGACCGCGATCGCGCGGGCGATGCACAGACGCTGCTGCTGGCCGCCGGACAGGCCCGAGCCGGGCTTGTTCAGACGGTCCTTGACCTCGTTCCAGAGGTTCGCGCCCTTGAGGGACTTCTCGACGACTTCCTCGAGCTGGCGCTTCTTGTACGAGCCGTTCAGCCGCAGGCCCGCCGCGACGTTGTCGAAGATCGACATGGTCGGGAACGGGTTCGGGCGCTGGAACACCATGCCCACCGTGCGGCGCACCGCCACCGGGTCGACGTCTCTGCCGTACAGGTTCTCGTCGTCCAGGAGCACCTTGCCCTCGACGCGGCCACCGGGGGTGACCTCGTGCATCCGGTTCAGGGTGCGCAGGAACGTGGACTTTCCGCAGCCGGAGGGGCCGATGAAGGCCGTCACCGAGCGGGGCTCCACGGTCATCGAGATGTCCTCGATGGCCTTGTGGGAGCCGTAGAAGGCGGACAGGCCGCTGACGTCGATTCGCTTGGCCATTGAAATCACTTCCAAATCGCCGCGGTCAGCGGCCGGTCTTCGGGGCCTTCCAGCGGGCGATGCCGCGGGCCAACAGGTTGAGGATCATGACGAAGGCGATCAGTACGAGGGCGGCTGCCCAGGCGCGGGCGACGGCGGCGTCGGTGCCGACGGCGTACTGCTCGTAGACGTACAGCGGCAGCGATGCCTGAGCGCCTTCGAAGGGGTTCGGGTTGATCAGCTTCGTACCGAAGACGAGCAGCAGTACGGGAGCGGTCTCGCCGGTGATACGGGCCACCGCGAGCATGACGCCCGTGGTGATGCCGCCGATCGCGGTCGGGAGGACCACCTTGAGGATCGTCCGCCACTTGGGGACGCCCAGCGCGAGCGAGGCTTCACGCAGCTCGTTGGGGACGAGCTTGAGCATCTCCTCGGTGGAGCGGACGACGACCGGCATCATCAGGATGGCGAGCGCCATCGCGCCGGCGAATCCGGAGGGCCCGAAGCCCAGCATCAGATTCCAGGTGGCGAGGATGAACAGACCCGCGACGATCGACGGAATACCCGTCATGACGTCAACGAAGAAGGTGACGGCCCGCGCCAGCCTCCCGCGCCCGTACTCGACCAGGTAGATCGCGGTCATCAGCCCGATGGGGGCGGCGATCACGGTGGCGATGAGGACCTGCTCGATGGTGCCGAGCAGGGCGTGGTAGACACCGCCGCCGGTCTCGGCGTCGAGGACCGCGTTCATCGAGTGGGAGAGGAAGTACGGGTCGAGGACTTCCATGCCCTTGCTGATCGTGACCCAGGCGAGGGAGAGCAGCGGGACGACGGCGAGGATGAAGGAGACCCAGATGACGCTGGTGGCCACCCGGTCCTTGGCCTGACGGCTGCCTTCCATCTTGGTGGTGATCAGATAGCTGGCGGCCACGAAGATGATGGCGGCCAGCAGACCCCACTGCACCTTGCTCTGCCAGCCGGCGGCCAGGCCGATGCCGATGCCCGTGGCGACGGAGCCGACGGCGATGGCCGGCTGGGCCCAGCGGGGGAGGCGGGCGTGGGAGAGGTGGTTGACGCGCACGGCCGCCGCCGGGCGCTGATCCTGGACGGCGTGGCTCATGCGTTGGCCCCCGAGTACTCCTTGCGGCGGGCGATGATCCACCGGGCCGCGCCGTTGACCAGCAGAGTGATGACGAAGAGCACCAGGCCGGAGGCGATCAGGGCGTCCCGTCCGAACTCATTGGCCTCGTTGAACTTCGAGGCGATGTTCTGGGCGAACGTGCCGCCGCCCGGGTCGAGCAGATGCCCGGAGATCAGGAAGCTCGGGGAGAGCACCACGGCAACGGCCATGGTCTCGCCGAGCGCGCGGCCCAGGCCGAGCATGGAGGCGCTGATGATGCCGGAGCGGCCGAAGGGGAGCACCGACATGCGGATGACCTCCCAGCGGGTGGCGCCGAGCGCGAGCGCGGCCTCCTCGTGCATCTTCGGGACCTGGAGGAAGACCTCACGGGTGACGTTGGTGATGATCGGAAGGATCATGATCGCCAGCAGGATGCCGACGGTGAAGAGGTTGCGCGCGGGGCCGTCGCCGGCCTTGTCGAAGATGTACGTCCAGCCCATGTACTCGTCGAGCCACTGGTTGAGGCCGTCCAGATAGGGGACGAGGAAGATCGCGCCCCAGAGGCCGTAGATGATGCTCGGCACGGCGGCGAGCAGGTCGACGATGTACGCGAGCGGCGCGGCGAGCTTGCGCGGCGCGTAGTGCGAGATGAAGAGCGCGATGCCGACGGCGACCGGCACGGCGATGGCCATGGCGATGACCGAGGAGACGATCGTGCCGAAGGCCAGGACGGCGATGCCGAAGACCGGCGGGACACCGGCCGGATTCCACTCGGAGGTGGTGAGGAAGTTGCCCTCGTCCTTCGAGATGGCGAGGACGGCGCGGTAGGTGAGGAAGCCCGCGATCGCGGCCATGATCACCAGGAGGGTGATGCCGGATCCACGCGAGAGGCCCAGGAAGACACGGTCTCCTGGGCGGGTCTTCGTCTTGGTGGCAGCTATGGCCGGCTCCGGTGGAGGCGGCACTTCAGTGTGTGTGGTGGTTGCCATGAATCTCTCCGGTCTGCGGAGCCGTGGCGTGGCTCCCGGCGGCGGTGCACCGGATACCGGGGCCGGCCCGTCGCGGTGGACGGACCGGCCCCGGTCGGGGTCAGGACAGGGTGGGGACGATGTTGCGGACCTTGGCCGCGATCTCGGTCGGCAGCGGCGCGTAGCCGGCCTCGGACAGGACCTTCTGGCCCTCGTCGCTGACGGTGTAGTTCAGGAACGCCTTCAGGGTCGGCAGGGTCTCTGCCTTGTTGCCCTTGTCGCAGGCGATCTCGTAGGTGACCAGGATGATCGGGTAGGCGCCCTCGGCCTTGGTCGTGTAGTCGAGGCCCAGAGCGAGGTCGTTGCCGGTGCCCTTGATCTTGGCGGCGGCGATCGCCTTCGACGCGTTCTCGGTGGTGGCCTCGACCGGGGCGGAGGCGCCGGTGCTCAGCTTGACCGTGTTGATCTTCTGGGCGGTGGCGTAGGACAGCTCGAAGTAGCCGATCGCGCCGTCGGAGCCCTTGACCCCGGTGGCGACACCGGAGGAGCCGTTGGCGGCCTGACCGCCCGGTGCCTCCCACGACTTCGACTTCGGGTCGTGCTTCCAGTCGGCCGCGGCGGCCTCGCTGAGGTACTTGTGGAGGTTCTGGGTGGTGCCGGACTCGTCCGAGCGGTGGAACGGCTGGATCGTGGTGTCCGGCAGCTTGACGCCCGGGTTGAGCTTGGCGATCGCCGGATCGTTCCACTTCTTGATCTTCGTGTCGAAGATCTTGGCGATGGTCGGGGCGTCGAGGACGAGGTTGTCCACGCCGCTGAGGTTGTAGCCGATGGCGATCGGGCCGCCGACCATCGGCAGGTTGATGCCCTGGCCGGTCTTGCAGATCTTCTTGGACTCCTCGACCTCTTCCGGCTTCAGCGCGGAGTCGGAGCCGGCGAAGGCGACCTGGCCCTGGTTGAACTTCGTGATGCCGCCGCCGGAGCCGATGGCCTGGTAGTTGATCTCGACGCCGGAGCAGGCCGCCTGGAAGTTCTTCACCCAGAGGTCCATGGCGTTCTTCTGGGCGGTCGAACCGGCCGCGAGGAGCTGACCCTTGGCGTCATCGCACTTCACGTTCGACGCGGCGTTCGTCTTCTCGCCGGAGCCGCCGGTGCCGCCCGTGTTGTTGTCCGAACCGCACGCCGTGAGAACCAGGGCGCCGGAAACGGCGAGGGCACCGAGCGCTGCGGCGCGAAGCCCGTTCTTGCGCTGAAGCTTCACTTTCGGGTGTTCCTTCCAGGAGCCGCCGGTCTCGGCCGAGGACGCTGTTCGTCCTCGACTTGTACGACGGCGTGCGTCGGGGTGTGCGGTGCGGCAGTGTGCCGGTCACCGTGTAAGCCCGAAGTTAGGCAGAACAGGTGAAGCCGCCGACGGGTGGTGGTGAACGGAAGGTGAACCCTGTCGGTCGATGGGGTTCTGTCTTTATCTGCGCGTGACCTCGAGGAGGGGAGCGGGTCTCCCCCCGTCAGGGGCCCTGACCCCGGCTGTCCCTTGGGGTGTGACCAAACGGGCGCGCCCCTCTGATCTCCTGCGCGCGCATGATCTCCTGCGCGCGCATCTCTGCCGACAGGGTGGACGGTGACGCCATCGGCGTAGGGCGACAGCACAAGACGGTGACCGCCAGGCCCTCGCCGGGGCCGGGCTGTCCAGCGACCAGATCGACGTGGTCGGGGGACAGCGACAAGGCCCCGTTCGATCCCGCTCTGCTCAAGGTCTCGTGGCGTGAGGGAAGTGAAGGGTGCTGAGAAGGACGGTGATCAGCTCTTTGTCCCTGTCCTGCGTCAGGTGGCTCTGTGCGGCCGCAGGAGGCAGCCACAGCAGGCGGTCCACCTCGCGGTTCGGCACGAACGAGCCGTCGATGGCCTCTGCCGCCCAGTAGCGGACCTCCTTGGGGCGGTCGCCGACCACGTACCGGACGGTGGGAAGTTCCGGTCCCAGAGCACAGGTCATTCCGGTTTCTTCCAGCACCTCGCGCACCGCACCGTCACGTGCGTCCTCCCGCCGTTTCAGCTTGCCCTTCGGGAGGGACCAGTCATCCCACTTGGGGCGATGAACCAGGGCGATCTCAATCCCGTCACCAGAAGGCGAGCGGCGCCACAGTACGCAGCCTGCCGCGAGGATCACCACTTCGCCTTCCATGCCGCCATTCATGGCGCGGCCACCGCCTGCTTTCCCAGGGGCCCGTCCGGTCCGGGAGCTGCCTCCTGCCAGATCTGCTGGAAGGCGAAGCGGGCGGCTTCGACCTCGTGCCGCTGGTCGGCGTGGAGCACACCGAGGGCGTATGCCGTGGCCGGGGCGATACGGGGAGTGCGCGCCGCGGCCGCGGCGGCCGCGGCGGCTTCCGCGGCGTCCCGGTGCCGGTCCAGGGTCCGGCCCGCCACGGCGAGGTGCGGGTCCGGGGCGGGCCCGCCGTCGGCGCACGACAGCACCTCGCGCGCGTACCGGTGCAGCCGCAGCAGCTGTCGCACCTGGTGCCACGGGGCGTCCTGGGCCTCGCCCGCGGAGGCGGCCGCCAGGCCGTGGACCAGTGCCTCCGCGTTGTACGGGTGTGCCGCGCGGGCCAGCGGCAGCACCGCGACCGCCTCAAGGAGTCTGCGCTCGGCGACGTCGGCCTGCCCGGCCAGGGCGGCACCGGGCGCGGCCGCGGTCCCTGCCAGCGGCACCTCGGAGGCGAGCAGTGCGACCGCGTCGGCGACCGCGTGGAACCGCGAGGAGCCGAGCGCCTGCAGCGCGGCGGAGTGCGCCCGGGTCCGCCCGAGCGTCAGCTGCCGCTCCAGCAGGGCCCCGGCGCGCGCGGCCCCGACGGTGAGCGGGCCGCGTCCGGCCTGGGCCGCGCCGCCGGTGGCTGCGGCCGGCGAGGCCGGGGCTTCCGTACCGCTGTCGCTTTCGCTGTCGCCGTCCGGGACCCGGGCCGCCGGGACCGGAGCCGCGCCCGAGAGGCGGGCGAGGGCATCGAGGAGGCGGGCCAGCCGGGCCGTGCAGGCGTGCTCGGCGGCGAGGACGCCGGAGAGCCAGGCGAGCTCGGTACGGAGCTGGTCCGCCCAGGCGTGATCCAGCAGCGGGCGGAAGGTGTGGAGGGTGCCGCCGATACGGCGGGCGGCACGGCGCAGGGAGCGGGCGGCCACCTCCGCGCCGGCCGTGTCCGCACCGCTCTCGCCGTGCAGCCGCAGGCTGCGGAGGAAGTCACCGGCCCGAGTGTGCAGATAGTGGGCCAGGACCTGGTCGGCGCCGGCCCCCCGCGGCACCAGGGGAAGGTCAGGGCTGTGCACGCCGGCGCCTCCGGGCGTCTATGAGCATTTCCTGTACGTGCCGCAGCGGCTGGCCGTCCGGATCCGTGGCATGCCGGGTCCACTCGCCGTCCGGGCCGAGATGCCAGGACGAGGTGGAGTCGGACATGCCGGTCTCCAGCAGCCGGGTCAGGGCCGCGCGGTGCGCCGGGTCGGTGACCCGGACGAGGGCCTCGATACGGCGATCGAGGTTGCGGTGCATCATGTCGGCGCTGCCGAACCAGACCTCGGGCTCGCCCCCGTTGCCGAAGGCGAAGATCCGCGAGTGCTCCAGGAAGCGGCCGAGGATCGAGCGGACCCTTATGTTCTCGGAGAGGCCCGCGACCCCGGGACGGATCGCACAGATGCCGCGTACCCAGATGTCCACGGGCACACCGGCCTGCGACGCCCGGTACAGCGCGTCGATGATCGCTTCGTCGACCATCGAGTTGACCTTGATACGGACGTACGCGGGGCGGCCCGACCGGTGGTGGGCGGCCTCCTTGTTGATCCGGGCTATCAGCCCGTCGCGCAGCGACTTGGGGGCGACCAGCAGCCGGCGGTACGTCTCGCGGCGCGAGTAGCCGGAGAGCCGGTTGAACAGGTCGGACAGGTCGGCGCCGACCTGCGGGTCCGCGGTGAGCAGGCCGAGGTCCTCGTACAGCCGCGCGGTCTTCGGGTGGTAGTTGCCGGTGCCGACGTGCGAGTAGCGGCGCAGCGTCTCGCCCTCCTGGCGGACGACCAGCGACAGCTTGCAGTGCGTCTTCAGGCCGACGAGTCCGTAGACGACGTGGCAGCCGGCCTCCTCCAGCTTCCGCGCCCACTTGATGTTGGCCTGCTCGTCGAAGCGGGCCTTGATCTCGACGAGGACGAGGACCTGCTTGCCGGACTCGGCGGCGTCGATCAGCGCGTCGACGATCGGGGACTTGCCGGAGGTCCGGTACAGCGTCTGCTTGATCGCGAGGACGTCCGGGTCGGCGGCGGCCTGCTCCAGGAAGGCCTGGACGGAGGTCGAGAACGAGTCGTACGGGTGGTGCAGCAGCACGTCGCGCTCGCGCAGCGCCGCGAAGATGTCGGGCGCGGACGCGGACTCGACCTCGGCGAGGTCGCGGTGGGTGCCGGCGACGAACTTCGGGTACTTCAGCTCGGGCCGGTCCTGCGAGACGATCCCGAACAGGCCGGTCAGATCCAGCGGCCCGGGCAGCGGATAGACCTCGGACTCGGAGATCTTCAGTTCGCGTACCAGCAGGTCCAGGACGTACGGGTCGATGGACTCCTCGACCTCCAGGCGCACCGGCGGGCCGAAGCGGCGGCGCAGCAGCTCCTTCTCCAGGGCCTGGAGAAGGTTCTCGGCGTCGTCCTCCTCGACCTCCAGGTCCTCGTTCCTGGTCACCCGGAACATGTGGTGCGCGAGCACCTCCATGCCGGGGAAGAGCTCCTCCAGGTGCGCCGCGATGACGTCCTCGAGCGGGACGTACCGCTGCGGCGACGCCTCCAGGAAGCGGGACAGCAGCGGCGGGACCTTGACCCGGGCGAAGTGGCGGTGGCCGCTGACCGGGTTGCGTACGACGACGGCGAGGTTGAGCGAGAGCCCCGAGATGTAGGGGAACGGGTGCGCGGGGTCCACGGCCAGCGGCGTGAGGACCGGGAAGATCTGCTGCCGGAACAGGGTGAAGAGCCGGGCCTGCTCCTTCTCGGTGAGCTCGGGCCAGCGGATGAGGTGGATGCCCTCGTCGGCGAGAGACGGCGCGACGTCCTGCTGGTAGCACGCGGCGTGCCGGGCCATGAGCTCCCGGGAGCGGTTCCAGATCAGCTCCAGGACCTCGCGCGGCTGCAGGCCTGAGGCCGAGCGGGTGGCGACGCCGGTCGCGATGCGGCGCTTCAGTCCGGCGACCCGGACCATGAAGAACTCGTCCAGGTTCGAGGCGAAGATCGCGAGGAAATTCGCCCGTTCGAGGAGGGGTGTCGCGGGGTCCTCGGCCAGCTCCAGCACCCGTTCGTTGAACGCGAGCCAGCTGCGCTCACGGTCCAGGAAGCGGCCCTGGGGCAGCTCGGCCCCCTCGCCGTCCTCTTCGTAGATGTCGAGGTCGGCATCGATGTCGGGCTCCAGGTCGGACACCGCGGCGGACACCGTGTGGGGGCGGTGCGCGGCAATGGAACCCACGGACGGCTGGACGTGCTGGACCGGTACCTCGGCGGGCTGCTGACTCATGGCCCCATTCTTCCGCGCAAATGGGTGGTCGGGCGCGTCGGAGCGGGCCGTGGTGGAGGGAGGATGCCCATTTCGCGGGGCAGGGGGCACGGCGGGCTGCATTCAGTGAGGGTCGCAAGGATCCCTGAATGCTTGGTAACGAGAACATGACGCCTGGGCAAGCGGGGGCGTCGCGCCGGGAGTTCCGGGGCGGTGCTCTGCCCTCCGTCGGGGCGGATTCCGCTCCGGGGGTCCGGCGACCGCCCGCGCGGATGTGGAGACCCCCGTCCACCACGTCCGCGCGGGCGCGCCCGTCAGGCGTGCAGCCGGCGCAGGACCCGGAAGGCCGCGAACGCCGCTGCGGCGGTGAGTGCCAGCACGATGCCGGTCTCGACCAGCTGGATCGGCCAGAAGTGGGACGCGGGGTGGAAGACGGCGTACCACTCGCGGATACCGGTTCCGGGGTGGCAGCCGGGCGGCATCGCCACATGCGGCTCCCAGCACTGCTCGACCCGTTGTCCGGTGGCGGTGACCAGGCCGTTCTCCATCTGCCAGGCGCTGCCCGGGAGCTCGCCCCGTGAATTCCTCCACACCACTTCCGCGGTCGGCCACAGCCGGTCCCGCCAGACGTCGGCGGCCAGCATCACGAGCCCGGTGACGGCGAGGGCGAGTCCGCCGGCGGGCAGGGCGCGCCGGATCAGCAGGCCCGCGAGCGCGCCGGTGGCGAGGGCGAGCAGGTGATAGGCGAGCACCGCCGGGCCCAGCGCCAGGAAGACATCGGTGTAGTACCACTCGTCGCCCAGGGAGTTCCCGAGGGCGCCGCGGGTCCAGCGGTAGAGCAGGCAGAGGGCCGTGACGCCTCCGGTGATCATCACGGCGGGGACGGCGAGTTTGGTGGCGAGCCACCGGGCCGGGGTGACGGTCTGCGTCCAGGCGAGGCCGGCCGTGCCGCGCTCCAGCTCCGCGCCGATGAGTACCGCACCCGCGAAGAAGGCCACGGCGAGGGGCAGCCAGGCGATCATGGTGGCGGCGGAGCTCATGTTGGCGCCGACATCGAGCCAGTCCCGCAGGAGGGACGGCGGGCATGGTCCCCCGTCGCCGGCGCAGGCCGACCGCATTCGCTCGGTCTTCGGCCCGGCGAACCGCAGGAAGGCCAGCCCGGCGGCGGACAGCGCGAGGAAGGCCCCGAACAGCAGCAGGGCGCCGCGGTGCAGCCGGAGCACGGTTCGGGCGAGTCCCCTGGCGGCGAGGGTGCTCATGCCGTCGCCTCCACGGCCGGTCGGCGGCCTGTCGTGGGCGGTTCGGCGGCCGGGGGACGAGCGGGCCCGCGGCCCGGTCCGGTCGGCGGAGTGTGCTGGGTGGTTCTGGTCATCGGTGTGCTCCTCAGGCGTGCAGTCGGCGCAGGACCCGGAAGGCGGCGAACGCAGCCGCGGCGGTGAGCGCCAGCACGATGCCGGTCTCGACCAGCTGGATCGGCCAGAAGTGGGTGGACGGGTGGATCTCGGCGAAGTCGGTGACGCCGTCCTCCCCGGTCCAGCAGGGGTCCCGGTAGCCGGGGCAGTGGACCGAGGAGACACGCTCGCCCGCTGTGTCGAGATTGCCGGTCGCCACCCACCAGGCGTCGCGGGGGTGTTCCAGGGGCCGTCCGGTGATGATCTCTGTCGGCCAGAGGCTGTACCGGAGAGTGCCGAGGGTCAGCATGACCGTGCCGGTCACGAGGCCCGCGATGCTCATCGCGGCGAGAGCGCGGTGCACAAGAAGCCCGGTGAGCGTGCCGACGGCGACGGCCAGCAGTGCGTACGCCACGGCGGTCGTGCCGTATGCCGCGTAGATCTGGTTGGACCACAGCGGGAGGAAGGCACTGCCGCTGACCGGGGTCCGGCTCCACCGGAAGACGGCCACGAACACGGTGACGCCGGCCGGCACGACCGCGGTGGTGAGGGTCAGTTTCGTGGTCAGCCAGCGCAACGGCGTCACGGACTGGGTCCAGGCCACCCGGTAGGCGCCGGTCTCCATCTCGCGTGCGACGAGCGGCCCGGCCACGTACACCGCGATGAGCAGCGGCGCCAGCATGACGGCCGTGCTGCCGTAGTCGAGGGCGATCAGGAGCTCGTCGTACGGACCGGCGTACGGGTCCGACGCGGCGAGCCCGGAGGTGAACATGAGGCGCAGGACGGCCAGGGTGCCGCAGCTCAGGGCCAGGAGGCCGAGGACCGTCCACAGGGCGCGCCGGTGCTGGTGGACGACGACCCAGCGCGGGCCCGTCAATGCGGTGGTGAGGGCGCTCATGCGGCGACCCCCTCGGCGGACGGGGTGAGCAGCGCCGGTGTGTCCGGGGAGCGGAGGTGGGCCAGCAGCAGGTCTTCCAGGGAAGGGGCCGCGGTCTGCCAGTCGCTGTGGAGCGGGCCTTCGGGGCGTACCAGCGCGGTCAGCTGACGGCCTGTCGTGCGGGATTCGACGACGGTGTGCGGCGCGAGGTCGCGCACCGGTCCGGTCACCAGGCGGTGCGCGGTCAGCAGGTCCTCGGTGTCGCCGCCGAGACGGATCCGGCCGTGGTCGACGAGCAGGACGTAGTCACAGGTGTTCTCCAGCTCGGAGAGGATGTGCGACGAGATGACCACGGTGGTGCCGTGCTCGGCGGCGTCGGCCATCAGGGTGCCCATGAGCTGGTGGCGGCCGAGCGGGTCGAGGTCCGCGGTCGGTTCGTCCAGCAGAAGCAGCCGGGGGCGTTTGCCGATGGCGAGGGCGAGGGCCACGCGGGTGCGCTGGCCTCCGGAGAGCGTGCGGACGCGGGCCGCCGGGTCCAGGTCTCCGGCGTCGACGATCCGCCGGGCGGCGGTGTCGTCCCAGCGCCCGGGGTTGAGTTCGCGGCCCATGCGCAGGGTGTCGGCGACCGTGAGCTGAGGGAAGAGCGGCTTGTCCTGGCCGACGTACGCGAGCTGTTCGCGGGCGGCGGCGGGGGCGGTGCCGAGGACGCGGACGCTGCCCTCGGTGGGCCGGAGCAGGCCGGCCGCGAGCGTCAGCAGGGTGGACTTTCCTGCCCCGTTGGGGCCGACGAGGGCGCAGATCCGGCCCGCGGGCAGCCGGAAGGAACAGTCCCGCAGCGCCCAGGTGTGCCGGAGTCCCGGGCCGGGTCCCCTGCCGAGTCCCTTGCCGAGGCCTCGGCCGAACCTCCTGCCGAGGCCGATGGCTTCGAGTGCCGTGCCGGTCATGCGTCGTCCCCCTGGTCGTGTTGCGCGAAGTGCTCGTCGAGTACGGCGGTGAAGAGCGCGGCCACGTCGTCCCGCTCCAGGCCCGCCGCGCGGGCCCGGGCCGCCCAGTCGGCGAGTTCGCCGCGCAGGGGCGAGTCGGCGGGGCCGCCGCCCAGCGACTTCCGCACGAAGGTGCCGAGGCCGCGGCGGGCCTCGACGAGGCCTTCGCGCTCCAGCTCGCGGTAGGCCTTGAGCACGGTGTTCGGGTTGATGGCGGTGGCCTCCACCACCTCACGGGCGGTGGGCAGGCGGTCGCCGGGCTCCAGCAGGCCCAGCCGCAGGGCCTGTTTCGTCTGCTGCACGATCTGCACGTAGGTGGCGATGCCACTGCGCCGGTCGATCCGGTACTCGATCACAACTCACCCCCCTTTCACTAATCAAGTAGTGAAAGGGTGGTGGAAGAAAGGGGGCGGTGTCAACCGCCCCCTGTCGTTCTCCTGCGACCGGCCCCTCAGTGCCGGTTCACGTCTCCGTGCGGTACATCAGGTCCACCTCGTGCGTGGTGAAGCCCAGCCCCTCGTACACCCGCAGTCCCGCTGTGTTGTCCGCGTCGACGTACAGCATCGCCGTCGGCAGGCGCTGGGCCGCGAGGTGGCGCAGGCCGACCGCGGTCAGGGCCTTGCCGAGGCCGGTGCCCTGGGCGTCCGGGCGGATGCCGAGGACGTAGACCTCGCCGAGCTGCTCCTCCGCGTGGACCTTCGTCCAGTGGAAGCCGAGGAGCTCGCCCTCGCGCTCGGCGAGGAAGAAGCCCTTGGGGTCGAACCAGGGCTCCTCCTTGCGGTCGTCGAGGTCGCGCTGGGTCACCGCGCCCTGCTCGGGGTGGTGGGCGAAGGCCGCCGCGTTGACCGCGAGCCAGGCGGCGTCGTCCTGGCCGGGGACGAAGGAACGGATCGTCACTCCCTCGGGGAGGACCGGATCCGGGATGTCGAGCGGACTCAACGGGCGGCGCAGCTGGCGCAGTTCGCGGAAGAGCGTCAGCCCGAGGACCTGTGCGAGGTGGCGGGCCGCGGACTTGCCGCCGTGCGCCCACATGCGCAGCCGCTTGCCGGACGTCGCCAGCAGGGCGTTGCCGAGCGCCCGGCCGTGGCCGCGGCCGCGGTGGCCGGGGTGGACGACCAGCTCGGCCGCCGGGGCCTCCACCGGGTCGGTGTCCTCCAGTTGGGCGTAGCCGCGGAGATCCCCGGCGACGGTGAGCAGGAAGTGGCGCACGCCCTCGCGCCGCCCGTGGCGCAGCTGGAGCCGGCCCTGCTCGGAGACGGCCTGCATCCCGTCGGCGCGGGCGGCGACGGACAGCAGGTGGAGGACGGCTTCGGCCTGATCGGGGGTGAGCTCGTCGAGCGTCTGGATCTGTCGGCCGGGCTCTAGGGCGGGGACGGCTGCGTCGGTCATACGACGAGGGTACGGCGCCGGGCGCACCCGATCAGAAACCAGCTCGTAACCCGATACCCCCTGTCGCGCTACGCGCGTTGACTCTAGGCTGCCCGGCTGAGCACAGTTGTCACGCTGAACTGACAAGGGGACAGATGTCAGCGACATCGCACCAGAAGCGCCGCCGCGTACTCGCGGCCGTCGCCGGACTGACCACCGTGGGCGCACTGGTCGCCGCGATGCCCGCAGGGGCGCACGACCGCGGTATCGGACAGGACCGCGGCAAGGGACACGGCCACGGGTACGGTCGCACTGTCGACGTACAGCTGCTGTCCTTCAACGACCTCCACGGCAACCTGCAGCCGCCTGCCGGCTCGGCCGGGCGGGTCACCCACACCAACGAGGACGGCACCACCAAGACCATCGACGCGGGCGGTGTCGAGTACCTCGCCACCCATCTGCGCACGGCCCGCGAGGGCAACAAGTACTCCATCACCGCCGCGGCCGGTGACATGATCGGCGCCTCGCCGCTGCTCTCCGGGCTCTTCCACGACGAGCCGACCGTCGAGGCGCTGAACAAGCTGAAGCTCGATGTGACCTCCGTCGGCAACCACGAGTTCGACGAGGGCGCCAAGGAGCTCGCCCGGATGCAGAACGGCGGCTGCCACGCCACCGAGGGCTGCTTCGAGGAGGGCAAGAAGTTCCGGGGCGCCGACTTCCCGTACCTCGCCGCCAATGTGACGAACGAGAAGACCGGCCGGCCGCTGCTCGACCCGTACTTCATCTGGGAGAAGAACGGCGTCAAGATCGGCTTCATCGGCGTCACGCTGGAGGGCACGCCGAACATCGTCAACGCCGAGGGCATCAAGGGCCTCAAGTTCGGCGACGAGATCGAGACGATCAACAAGTACACCAAGGTGCTGGAGCGCAAGGGCGTGAAGTCGATCGTCGCGCTCCTCCACGAGGGCGGCGCGCCGGCCTCGGGCTCGTACAACTACAACTGCGACAGCCCCGGCCCCGGCGACGGCATCTCCGGCCCGATCGTCGACATCGCGAAGAAGGTCAGCCCGCAGGTCGACGCCCTGGTCACGGGCCACACCCACCAGGCGTACGCGTGCACCATCCCGGACCCGTCCGGCAAGCCGCGCACCGTCACCTCGGCGGCCTCGTTCGGCAAGCTGTACACGGACACGACGCTCACGTACGACCGTCGCACCAAGGACATCGTCCGTACGTCCGTGGCATCCGCGAACCACGTCGTCACCCGTGACGTGCCGAAGGCAGCCGACATGACCCGGCTGATCGACCGCTGGAACGCGCTGGCCGCGCCGATCGCGAGCCGGCCCGTCGGCTACATCTCCGCCGACATCGAGAACCCCTTCGACGCGCCCGAGAAGCCGCTCGGCAATCTCATCGCGGACGCGCAGCTGGAGGGTCTCGCACCGGCCGACAAGGGCGGGGCGCAGCTCGCGCTGATGAACCCGGGCGGCGTCCGCGCACCCCTGGTCCACAAGGCGTCCGGCAGTGAGGGCGACGGTGTGGTGACGTACGGCGAGGCGTTCACCGTGCAGCCGTTCACCAACATGATGACGGCCGTCGACCTGACCGGTGCCCAGCTGATCACCGCGCTGCAGCAGCAGGTCAGCGGCGCGAACCAGGCCGCCCCGAAGATCCTCCAGGTGTCGAAGGGCTTCACCTACACCCTGGACATGACGAAGACCGGCGCCGACCGGATCGTGGCCGGCTCGGTGAAGCTGAACGGCGAGGCGATCGACCCGGCGAAGACCTACCGGGTCGCGATGAACGAGTTCCTCGCGGGCGGCGGCGACGGCTTCGCCGTCCTGAAGGAGCACAAGAACAAGCTGGTGGGCGCGTCCGACCTGGACGTCCTCATCGCCTACTTCGCCGCGCACTCCAGCGCGGGCGCCCCGCTGGCGCCGCCGGCCACCGGCCGGATCACGGTCGTCAAGTAACAAGCAGCGCCACTGAGGGGCGGCGGGCCACCGGCCTGCCGCCCCTCGGATGTTCTCCGTTTCCGCGCAAGCCGTTTTGTGTCATGGGCATGTCTGACATGATCCCGTCTGCCGACCGCGACCCCCCACATCGCGGAGGCCGACGAAGGAGACGACACATGTCCCTGACCAGACGTGGTTTTCTCGCGGGCGCGGCGGTCGCGTCCGCCACCGCCCTCATCGGGGCAGCACCCGCCGGTGCTGCCCCGCAGCGCGCACTGGGCACCCAGGACTGGATGAGCGGCATCGACAGCGGCAGGGCACTGGGGACACTGACGATCCCCGGCACCCATGACTCGGGCGCCCGCTTCGGCGGGCTCTGGGCCGAGTGCCAGAACACGACCATCGCCGAGCAGCTGAACTACGGCATCCGCTTCCTCGACGTACGGTGCCGGGTCACCGGAGGCTCGTTCGCCATCCACCACGGCGCCGCCTACCAGAACATGATGTTCGGCGATGTGCTCATCGCCTGCCGCGACTTCCTGAGCGCCCACCCCTCCGAGACCGTCCTCATGCGGGTCAAGCAGGAGTACTCGACGGACAGCGACGCCACCTTCCGCGGCGTCTTCGACGACTACCTCGACAACCGGGGCTGGCGTCCTCTCTTCCACATCGGCGACACCCTCCCGTCCCTCGGCCAGGCCCGCGGCAAGGTCGTCCTCATCGCCGACAACGGCGGGCTGCCCGGAGTGAAGTGGTGGGACAGCGGGGTCATCGACATCCAGGACGACTGGAACGCCCCGCCGTGGAACAAGTACCCCAAGATCGAGGCCCACTTCCGCAAGGCCGCCGAGCAGCCCGGCAAGCTCTTCATCAACTTCGTCAGCACGTCCGCGTCCCTGCCGCCGCGCTGGAACTCCGACAACCTCAACCCGCGCGTCCACGGCTTCCTGGACGGCACGGCGAGCGGCTGGAAGGGCCTCGGCATCGTGCCGATGGACTACCCCAACACCCGCTCAGGGCTGGTCGGATCGCTGATCCGCCACAACTGACGGCGGCGGCGTCGGAGCCCCCGGCAGGGTGATCACCGCGACCGTGCCACCGCCCTCCGCCGGGCGCAGCTCCACCTCGCCGCCGGACTGCTGCACGGTCCGGGCCACGATCGACAGACCGAGGCCCGAACCGGGCAGCGCACGGGCCGACGGGGAACGCCAGAACCGCTCGAAGACATGCGGGAGATCCTCCGGCGCCACCCCCGGCCCATGGTCGCGGACGGTCAGCACACCGCGGTCCAGCAGCACCTCGACCGACCCGCGCGGCGGGGAGAACTTCACCGCGTTGTCCAGCACGTTCATCACGGCGCGCGCCAGCGCCGCCGGCTCGGCCCGTACGTACCAGGGCCGCAGCTCGGCGGTGACGGTCAGCTCCGGGCCGCGCAGCCGGGCCCGCTCCAGCGCCGTCCGTGCGATGTCGTGCAGCGCGACGACCTGGACCGGACCGGGCGTCGCGCTGTCCGGCCGCGACAGCTCCTGCAGATCGCCGATCAGTGCGGCCAGCTCCGTCATCTGCGCCTTCACCGAAGCCAGCAGCGCCGCGCGGTCCCCGGGCGGAAGCGCCCGGCCCGTCTCCTCGCTGCGGGCCAGCAGCTCGATGTTCGTACGGAGCGACGTCAGCGGGGTCCGCAGCTCGTGCCCCGCGTCGGCGATCAGCTGCGCCTGCCGGTCGCGTGAGGTCGCGAGCGCGGCGGTCATCTGGTTGAAGGAGCGGGACAGCCGGGCGATCTCGTCGTCGCCCTCGGCCGGGATGCGTACGGTCAGATCCTCGGTGCGGGCCACGTGCTCGACGGCTTCGGTGAGGCGGTCGACCGGCTTCAGCCCGGTGCGGGCCACCCACAGACCGGCGGCACCGGCGGCGACGACACCGGCGCCCGCGAGGAAGGTGAGGAGGAGGGCGAGGCGATTGAGCGCGGTGTCGATCTCCTTGAGGGGGCGGGCGACGGACACGGCGAGTTCGATTCCGCCGGGCACCTGCATCCGTTTGGTGTGCACCTGCACGTCGTCGCCGTCGTCGGTCGTGCTGCCGTGCAGGACGTTGCCCGCGAGGCCCCGGGCGACGGCGATGTCCTCCTGCTGCACCTTCACGGGCTCGGAGTACGCCGACACGCAGCGGGACCCGTCAGGGCCGACGATCTGGACGTAGGCGAAGTTCTTCCCGGCCCCGGGAGGTTTGGGGCTCGGGCTGCGGCAGGCGCTCCAGGTGGCGAGCACATCGCCGGCGGGAGCTTCGGTGTTCCGCAGTGACGTGTCGAGTTCGTGCTGCAGCTGCGCGCCGGCCAGCAGCCAGCACGCCACGGCGACCGCCGCCACCGCCGCGGCGACCGCGGACGCCGTCAGCAGTGCCAGCCGCGACCGCAGCGGCAGCGCCCGGAATCTGCGGATCACTCCGGCGACCCCTCCCGCAGCGCGTAGCCGACCCCGCGGACCGTGTGCACCAGGCGCGGCTCGCCCCCCGCCTCCGTCTTGCGGCGCAGATACATCACATACACATCCAGCGAATTGGAGCTCGGCTCGAAGTCGAAGCCCCAGACGGACTTGAGGATCTGCTCCCGGGTGAGCACCTGCCGCGGATGCGCCAGGAACAGTTCGAGGAGGGTGAACTCGGTACGGGTCAGGTCGACGCGGCGCGGGCCGCGGGTGACCTCGCGGGTCGCCAGGTTCATCCGCAGATCGGCGAACGAGAGGACGTCACCGGACTCCTCCCGGCCCGCGCCCGCCGCGGCGGCGTACGAGCTGCGCCGCAGCAGCGCCCTGATCCGCGCGAACAGCTCGTCGAGCTCGAACGGCTTGACCAGATAGTCGTCGGCACCCGCGTCGAGGCCGGTGACACGGTCGCCGACGGTGTCGCGCGCGGTGAGCATCAGGATCGGCAGGGTGGAGCCGGCGGAGCGGATGCGGCGGGCGGCGGTCAGACCGTCCATGCGCGGCATCTGGATGTCCAGTACGACAAGGTCGGGCGCGTACGACTCCACCTTGGCGAGGGCGTCGATGCCGTCGACCGCGACCTCGGTGGCGTAGCCCTCGAACGCGAGGCTGCGCTGGAGCGCCTCGCGTACGGCGGGTTCGTCGTCGACGATGAGGATGCGTTCGCCTTCACCGGGTGGGGTCGTCATGGAGCCAGCCTCGCACGTGGTCAGTCGGAGGAACCGGAGCGGAGGTTGTCCAGGTCGGCCTTGACCGTGTCGATCGGGATGGCGAAACCGAGGCCGACGCTGCCCGCGGTCGAACCGCTCGACGAACTCGGCGAGTACATGGCCGAGTTGATGCCGATGATCTCGCCGTTCATGTTGATCAGGGCGCCGCCGGAGTTGCCGGGGTTGAGCGAGGCGTCGGTCTGGATGGCCTTGTAGGTGGTCTTGGAGTCGCCGGTGTCCCCGTTGAACTCCCGCCCGCCGAACTCGAAGGGCCAGCCCTGCCGCGGGTCCTGCTGCGGCTGCTTCCCCTCGTCCTTGGCCACGGTCACATCGCGGTCGAGGGCCGAAACGATGCCGCTGGTCACGGTGCCGGTGAGGCCCTCGGGGGAGCCGATCGCGACGACCTCGTCGCCGACCTTGAGGCTGCTGGAGTCGCCGAGGGCGGCGGCCTTCAGCCCGGTCGCGCCCTTGAGCTTGATCAGGGCCAGGTCCTTGTCCGGGTCGGTGCCGACGACGTCCGCGGTGTACGTCTTGCCGTCGCTGAGCCGGACCTTGACCGCGTCGGCGCCGGCGATCACGTGGTTGTTGGTGATGATCTCGCCGTCCGCGGTGATGATCACGCCGGAGCCGGTGGACTGGCCGGAGGTGGTCGACGCTTTGATCTCCACGATGCTGGGGGAGACGGCCTGGGCGACGCCCGCGACGCTGCCCTTGCTGCTCTGCGACACATTGGTCCCGGTGACCCCGGTCCCGGTGATCCCGCCGCCCTCCCCGGTCAACCTCTCCACCAGCGTGGCCGCCCCGCCGCCCACAGCCGCGGCGACGATCGCGACGGCGACGAGCAGCGCGACGGGCCGCTTGGCGCGGGGTGACGGCGCCGCGTGGGCCGCGGCGGGTGCGGGTGCGGGTGCGTGCGGGGGCGGCGGCGGGTAGCCCCCGTGCCCCGGGTCCTCGAACCCCGCGTACGGGTACTGCTGCGGGTGCGTGCCCTCGTCGCCGCTGCTGCGGTAGTAGTCCGTCATGGTGATCACTCTCGGGCCGGTTCATGAGAACGCTCTGAGGACGGCCTGAGAAGCCCGGCAGAAGCGTGTATGCCCGATGTAAGTACCGGGGATCCGAACGGGATTTCCCCCCACCCCGCCCCTCCCCGAAACCCTGACGGGACACGGGGGCGGCGGCCGCCGTAGCCCCACGGGATGCGGCGGCTCGCGCGCCGCGAGGGCCGTCCGGCGTCGCGGCGGGGCCCGGCACGGGGCGGGAGCCCTGCGCCTTCGTGGGATGGGGAGGCTTGCGTGCCG
>NZ_JBSGZO010000015.1:19658-47464 GCF_053611045.1 Streptomyces sp. NPDC054841
CGGGGGCTGTGCGGCGACGCGGTGGCTTCGCATGGTGGGTGGGTGCCGCGGGGTGCCGTGCCTTGGGCGTGGGCCCTGCACTCTGGCGGGATGGGGAGGCTTGCGTGCCGCGGGGGCTGTGCGGCGACGCGGTGGCTTCGCATGGTGGGTGGGTGCCGCGGGGTGCCGTGCCTTGGGCGTGGGCCCTGCACTCTGGCGGGATGGGAAGGCTTGCGTGCCGCGGGGGACTGTCTGGCGACGCGGTGGCTTCGTGGGGTGGGTGGGCGCCCGGGGGTGCCGTGCCTGGGGCGGGAGCCCAGCAGCCCTGGCGGAATGCGGCGGCTCGCGTGCCGCAGGGGACTGTCTGGCAACGTGGCGGCTTCGCGGGGCGCGTGGGTGCCGCGGGGTGCCGCTCTGGGGGCGGGGACCCTGCACCCCTGGCGGGATGCGGCGGCTCGCGTGCCGCGAGGGCCGTCCGGCCACGCCGCGGGGCCCGGCCCGGGGGTGCCCCGCACCCCCGGGGGTCAGACTTCGCAGCCGCAGGAGCGGCGGACTATCAGGGCCGAGGGGAACTGCTTCACCCGCTCGCGGCGCGAGCCGACCACTCGCAGTCCGTCGTCGAGGACCAGGTCCACCGCCGCGCGGGCCATCGCCGGGCGGTCGGAGGCGATCGTGGTCAGGGGCGGATCGGTCAGCGCCGCTTCCTTGACGTCGTCGAAGCCGGCCACCGCCAGTTCCCCCGGTACGTCGATCCGCAGCTCGCGTGCCGCCCGCAGGACGCCGATCGCCTGGTCGTCCGTGGCGCAGAAGATCGCCGGCGGCCGGTCGGGCCCGGACAGGATCTTCAGCGCGACGACATACGCGTCGTAGCGGTTGTACGGGGCCTGGAAGAGCCGGCCCTCCGTCGACCGCCCGGACTCCAGCATCGCGCGCCGCCAGCCCTCGACGTGGTCGGCCACCGGGTCGCCCACCGCCGGGGTCGACTCGACCCCGCCGAGACAGGCGACGTACGGATGGCCGTGCTCCAGCAGATGCCGGGTGGCGAGCTGCGCGCCGCCGATGTCGTCCGTCACGACCGCGACGTCGTCGATCGCCTCGGGCCGCTCGTGCAGCAGCACCACCCGGGCGTCCCACGCCTCGATCTCGGCCGCCGCACGCTCGCTCGGTCCCTGGCTGACCAGGATCAGTCCGGCGACCCGCATCCCGAGGAAGGCCCGCAGATAGTGGACCTCGCGCTCGTCGCGGTAGTCCGAGTTGCCGACGAGCACCATCTTTCCGCGGTCGGCAGCGGCCCGTTCCACGGCGTGCGCCATCTCCGCGAAGAACGGCTGCCGGGCATCCGGAACGATCATGCCTATGAGGTCCGTACGCCGCGAGGCCATCGCTTGCGCGACCCGGTCGGGCCGGTAGCCCAGCTCCTTGATCGCGGCGAGTACCCGCTCGCGCGTGGCCGGGGCGACCGGCCGGGGTCCGTTGTTGATGACGTAACTCACGACAGCGGTCGAAGTACCCGCCAGTCGCGCTACGTCGTCCCGCGTCACCTTGGCCACGCGCGCAGTCTACGCGTGGTGACTACCTCTGGGCAGGGCGTACGGCCGCCTCGACGTTCTCGACATCGTCCGCGATCCGGTCCGCCGACCGGGTGACGGATTCCGCGGCGGCCTGCTTCGCCTTCGCGGCGGCCTCCTCCGCGGCCCGCTCGACCTTCTCCGGAGTGACGAAGCGGTATCCCACGTTCCGTACGGTGCCGATCAGGGATTCGTGCTCGGGGCCGAGCTTGGCGCGCAGCCGCCGTACATGCACGTCGACCGTGCGCGTACCGCCGAAGTAGTCGTAGCCCCAGACCTCCTGCAGGAGCTGGGCCCGGGTGAAGACCCGGCCGGGGTGCTGGGCCAGGTACTTCAGCAGCTCGAACTCCTTGAAGGTGAGGTCCAGGACCCGGCCCTTCAGCTTCGCGCTGTACGTCGCCTCGTCGACCGACAGATCGCCGTTGCGGATCTCCATGGGGGAGTCGTCGGCGGTGATCTGCTGCCGGCCCATGGCGAGCCGCAGACGGGCCTCCACCTCGGCGGGACCCGCGGTGTCCAGCAGCACGTCGTCGATGCCCCAGTCGGCGGTGACGGCCGCGAGACCGCCCTCCGTGACGACGAGGAGCAGCGGGCAGCCGGGCCCGGTGGAGCGGAGCAGCTGGCAGAGGCTGCGCACCTGCGGAAGATCGCGCCGGCCGTCGACCAGGATCACGTCGGCGCCGGGGGTGTCGACGAGGGCCGGGCCCTCGGCCGGGGCCACCCGCACGTTGTGGAGCAGCAGGCCGAGAGCGGGAAGCACCTCCGTGGACGGCTGGAGGGCGTTGGTGAGGAGCAGCAGAGAACTCATCGCGCCCCACCTGCCTGGGCCGTCGTTCCTGCCTGGGTCGTCGTCTTTCGGTCGTGCACGGTTCGCTCGCCCATAACGTCGGTTCCTCCTCGGTCCCTGCGAGGACGTTTACGGCACTGCTTCTTTCCCGGCCGCGGCCCCCGCGCCCCGGGGTTCCGCGATCGTTTCGTTCACCTGCCTGTAACAACGGACAGGAAACACAAAAGGACCCGGGGGCTGCGTCGCCCGGATCCTCTTCCCAGAGAATAGCCCACATGAGTTCCGTGTCGGTGGGTCGATTTCACACTCTGGATGTTTCCTCGATCACCCGGAGTCCACAACGTGCAACTTTGCGGACCTCCGACGGAGTGCGTATCGAGGCCGTCCATGAGCCGTGCACGACCGGTGCCGACGGCACGGCGATCGTCGTCGCGCACGGTTTCACCGGGTCGGTGGACCGGCCGGCGGTACGGCGGGCGGCACGGGTCTTCGCGGCCCACGCGTCCGTCGTCACCTTCTCCTTCCGTGGTCACGGGAGGTCCGGCGGCCGCTCCACGGTGGGCGACCGCGAGGTGCTGGATCTGGCCGCGGCGGTGGCGTGGGCCCGTTCCCTCGGACACCGGCGGGTGGTGACGGTGGGCTTCTCGATGGGCGGATCGGTGGTCCTGCGGCATGCGGCGCTGTACGGGACGGCGGACGGCGCGGCGGACGGCGCGGCTCCGGGGGCGCACGAGGGGCTCACCGGAGCACGCGACGCCCTCGCGGCCACGGACGCCGTCGCCGCGGTCAGTGCGCCCGCCCGCTGGTACTACCGCGGTACCGCCCCGATGCGGCGGCTGCACTGGGTGGTCACCAGGCCCGTCGGACGTCTGGTGGGGCGGTACGGCCTCGGCACCCGGATCCACCACGACGAATGGGACCCGGTCCCGCTCTCCCCGGTCCAGGCGGTCCCCTTCATCGCTCCGACCCCGCTGCTGATCGTCCACGGCGACCGCGACCCGTACTTTCCGCTGGACCATCCGAGGATGCTGGCCGCCGCCGGGCCGTCCGAGCTCTGGCTGGAGGCGGGCATGGGCCACGCCGAGAACGCGGCGGACGACGAGCTGCTGGGGCGCCTCGCGGACTGGCTCGTCCGGGCATAGCCCATCATGGACAGTCGACGAGCCGAAGAGACGAGCCGCTGAGAGGGGTGTCGCCATGGCAGCGGGGACCATCCGCTACTGGGCCGCGGCCAAGGCCGCCGCGGGGGTGGCCGAGGAGCCGTACGCCGCGGAGAACCTGGCCGAAGCGCTGGACGCCGCCCGCGAGAGGCACCCGGGCGAGCTCGTCCGGGTACTCCAGCGGTGTTCGTTCCTGGTCGACGGTGACCCTGTCGGGACCCGCGGCCATGAGACCGTACGGCTTGCCGAGGGCGGCACGGTCGAGGTGCTCCCGCCGTTCGCAGGAGGGTGAACCGCACATCATGAGCAGCGATCAGCAGTATCCGTACGGTTCGTACGACCACGATCCGTACGGGCAGAACCACCAGGACCCCAACGTCACACAGACGTGGGAGGGCCAGACCTGGGACACGCAGTACCAGCCGACAGTCGAGCCCGTCCAGCACCCCCAGCATCCCCAGCCCGTTCCGTACGGGCAGGCCGCCGCCGAGACGGCGTACGTGCCTGCGCAGGCGCCTTCCGGGGCGTACCCGCTGCCTCCCGAGGCGCCGGCCGCACCCGTCGCACACGAGCCGCAGCGTGCCGCCCATGAACCGCAGGCCGCGTCTCCGGCCGGTGAGGAGCCCGCGTACAGCGCGCCCACGACCATGGGCAACGCCCGGATCACCGATGCGCAGCGGGCCCGCGCCGAGGGGCGTTCGCCGATCATCGCGCCGGGGATGCAGCCCGCCGGACTGACGGCCGCTATCGGCCTGCTGCTCGCGGCGACCGCCGACGCGTCGACCTATCTGCTTCTCGTTCCGCTGATCATGCTGCAGGCCCTCACCGCGGCCGGCTGGTTCCGGCTGAACGGCATGTGGCCCGCCCGGCAGGGCATCGCCCTCGCTTTCGCCGGCGGCCTCGCCGCGGACATCGCGCTGCTCACCGCGGGCCGGGAGCACGCCCCGGCCGCGATCATCGGGACCCTCGGCGTCTGGGTGCTGCTCACGCTCGTGCTGCAGCTGCGCAGTCACGCCTCCCCGGACGAGCGGATGTACGGCCTCATGGCGACGGTCGCGTCGGCCGCGCTGACGATCGTCGCGGCCGGGTATCTCGCGGCAGTGCCGGACGCGGTGGTCATCGGAGGTACGGCGGTCGCGGTCGCGGCCCTCGCGCGTGCGCTGCCGCTGCCGGGTGCCGCGTCCGTCGTGGTGGCGCTGCTGGCCGCCGCGGGCGCCGGTGTCGCGGCGGGCGGGGTCACCGGCGTGGGCGCGGACGGCGCGCTGCTGGGCCTCGGCGCCGGGGTGTGCGCGCTCGTGGGCCTGCGGGTGGCCAGCTACGACTACCCGTCGCGCTTCGTCCACATGACCGCCGGTATCGCCCTGCCGCTCACGGCCGCGGCGCCCGCCGTGTACCTGCTGGGCCGCGCGCTGGTCTGACCGGCCGTCCCCCTGGTTGCGCGCCGGTCCGGCCGGCCGTCTCCCTGGTTGCGCGCTGGTCTGACCGGCCGTCCCCCTGGTTGCGCGCCGGTCCGGCCGGCAGTGAAGCCCCTGGCCCGAACCTGTCGGGAACCAATAGCGTGCGGCGGGACGTCGATCATTCAGGCCGTTCCGGTCCGGGGCCGGCCAGTACAGGGTGGGGGAACACCGAAGTCATGCGCGCACTGCGAATACTGCTGATCACCGTCGTGATCATCGGCGGGCTCTTCGCCATCGCCGACCGGCTCCTGCTGAACTACGCGGAGTCGGAGGCGGCGGACCGGATCAAGGCCCGCCAGGGCCTGTCCGGCGCGACCGAGGTGTCGATCCAGGGCTTCCCCTTCCTGACCCAGGTCGCGGGCAAGGAGCTCGACCGGGTCGACGTCAACGTCCGCGACATCGAGACGACCGCGAACGGCCGCAAGGTCGTCATCAGCGAGATGTCCGCGGCCCTGCACGACGTGCGCCTGGGGAACGGCTACTCCACCGCCACCGCGGCGACCGCGACCGGCACGGTCCGCATCGCGTACGACGACCTCACCAAGGCGGCCGAGCAGGACGTGGTCGTCTCCTACGGCGGGAACGGCAAGGTGAAGGTCACCGGAACGGTCAGCATCCTCGGCCGCTCGCTCTCGCGCAGCGTGGTGTCCACGGTCAGCCTGGTGGACGGCGACACGATCCGGGTGCGTGCCGACAAGGTTCCGGGCGAGGGCATACCCCGGCTCGAGGATCTGGTCCGCCAGAAGACCGACTTCGACCGGCAGGTCAGCGGGCTGCCGGAGGGCCTGAAGCTGGAGAAGGTCGAGGCGGCCTCGGACGGCATCGTCATCACGGTCGCGGGTACGAACATCCCGCTGGCGGGCTGACCCGACGGGACGCATGAAGCAGGGCGCGTGAAGCAGGGCGCGTGAAGCGGGGCGTGTGAAGCGGGACGTACGAAGCGAGGGCGTACGAAGAGGGACGTAAAGGGAAGATTTCGGCCTGGTGGCCGGATGCTGAGACGGCGACGTCCGGTCCGTAGATGCCGAAGGGGCGGCGAGCTCCGGGAGCCTGCCGGACGGGCCCCGCATCGAACGCGCGTCCCACCTTGCGGACGATCGCGTCTCAAAATGCGACACAACGGTGACATGGCTGCCGACTCGTCCCTACGATCGGACGCATGAAGCGACAGGCGGATCTCACGAAGCGGCGGGCAGTAGACCTGTGCCGCGTCGCCGCCATGCTCTGTCGCACTTTCTGAGCGGAAGCCAGACTTCCGCATTCCCCGGGCCCTCTGAGCACCGACAGGCCAGGGCCCCCGTGCCGGTCGCCAATGCGGCGTACCCGCACACCCCTCGCGCACGATCTCCGCGCACCACCCGCCGCACACTGCCCCGGAGGAGAAACAGCATGAGCCGCAGCGACGTCCTGGTAGACGCCGACTGGGTCGAGGCCCACCTGGACGACTCGAAGGTCGTCGTCGTCGAGGTCGACGAGGACACCTCGGCGTACGACAAGAACCACATCAAGAACGCCGTCCGGATCGACTGGAAGAAGGACCTCCAGGACCCGGTTCGCCGTGACTTCGTCGACCAGGCCGGCTTCGAGAAGCTCCTGTCGGAGAAGGGCATCGCCAACGACGACACCGTCGTCCTCTACGGCGGCAACAACAACTGGTTCGCCTCCTACGCCTACTGGTACTTCAAGCTCTACGGTCACCAGGACGTGAAGCTCCTCGACGGCGGCCGCAAGAAGTGGGAGCTCGACTCCCGCGACCTGGTCGACGGCGCCGACGTCCCGCAGCGCCCGGCCACCGAGTACAAGGCCAAGGCCCAGGACACCTCGATCCGCGCCTTCCGTGACGACGCCGTCGCCGCGATCGGCAACCAGAACCTGGTCGACGTGCGCTCCCCCGACGAGTTCAGCGGCAAGCTGCTCGCCCCGGCGCACCTCCCGCAGGAGCAGTCGCAGCGTCCGGGCCACATCCCGTCCGCGCGCAACATCCCGTGGTCCAAGAACGCCAACGACGACGGCACCTTCAAGTCGGACGACGAGCTCAAGGCGCTCTACGCCGACGAGCAGGTCGACCTGGCGAAGGACACCATCGCCTACTGCCGTATCGGTGAGCGCTCCGCGCTGACCTGGTTCGTCCTGCACGAGCTGCTCGGTGTCGAGAACGTCAAGAACTACGACGGTTCCTGGACCGAGTACGGCTCCCTCGTCGGCGTGCCGATCGAGCTCGGCGCCAACAAGTAAGCCCCAGGCACTCAGCCCTCCCCCGACCGTAAGGAAAGAAAAGAATGTGTGGAGCGAAGGCCGGCGGCCCCGACGCCTCGACGATCAAGCCCGGTGAGACCACCATCCAGGGCCAGGTGACCCGCGACGGCGAGCCCGTCACCGGTTACGTGCGCCTGCTGGACTCGACCGGCGAGTTCACCGCCGAGGTCCCGACCTCGGCGACCGGACAGTTCCGCTTCTACGCGGCCGAGGGCACGTGGACCGTGCGCGCCCTCGTCCCGGGCGCCACGGCGGACCGTACGGTCGTCGCCCAGACCGGTGGCCTCTCCGAGGTGGCCATCGCCGTCTGACGGCGCAGTTCGACCGGCCGGAGGGCCGCATCCCAGGGGGTTGGACGCCTTACTGAGGGATGCGGCCCTTCGTGCCGTTCCCGGCGCCCCGGCCTACGCTGGAGGTATGTACGCGCGGCGCCGTCACGCCTACTTCCTGCTCATGGGCGTATGCCTCGTCCTCTTCGTATCCGCCTGGGCTTTCGTGCGGCTCTGGTCGGTGCCGGCCGCCGTCGGGATGTGTGTGGTCGCCATGGTCATTCCGCCGCTCGCGGCGGTGGTGGCGAACCGGCGGGGGCCCGAGGACCGGTGGTGGGACGATCCGTCCGGCGATCCGCAGTCCGACGAGTGGTGGGACGAGCTCGACGGCAAGCGGAAACCCGGCTCCGGCCCGGACAACCAGCGCCAGTGAGGCGTCGGACGGCCTGTTGTCGGTGGACGAGCCCAGTGGACGAGTTCAGTGGACGAGTTCAGTGGACGAGCTCAGTAGACGAGCGCCTGGGTGTCGTCGGCCATCGCCTCGCTGACGAAGACCTGCGCGCCCGCGATCCGTACGCCCTCGATCACGTCCTTCTCCGTGATCTCGCGGCGGGCGGCGCACTGGGTGCAGAGCGTGATCTGCCCGGCGGCCAGGATCGACTCGACCAGGTCCGGCAGCGGCGCGGCATGCGGCAGTTCGAACTCCGCGGCCCTGCCCGGCAGCGCGAACCATGACGATTCGCCGGTCAGCCAGAGGGAGACCTCGACGCCGCTGGCCACGGCGATGGCCGCGACCGTGAAGGCCTGCGAGCAGCGTTCGGGGGCGTCGGCCCCGGCGGTCACCTTGATCACGAGCTTCTTCGCCATATGCCGAACTGTAATGCGCGGCAGTGCGACTCCGGCCGGGAGGCAGGGGTGGAACCAGTTGCTCGGCTGACTCGTCGGCGACCTCGCAGAGAGGGCCGGGCTCCCACCCATTAGGCTGGGGCTCGGCCCTACCGCCCCCGCGCACCCGAGGAGCACCCCGTGCTTGAGGCTTTCTTCTCCGCCCTGCTGGTCCTGGTCTGCGTCGGCGTCCTCGCCTTCGCCGGTCTGACCGTGAAGAAGCTGTACCAGGGCCAGCGCTGACCCCCGCCCCAGACACCGTCGCCGTCACAGACACAGATCGCCTGAGCCACTCATGATCGAGATCCCGTCCGACCTCAACCCCGGCCTCGTCCCCCTCGCCTTTCTTCTGGGCACCTGGGAGGGCGCGGGCGTCTCGGACTTCCCCGGCGCCGAGAAGTGCAACTTCGGCCAGTCCGTGACGTTCAGCCACGACGGGCGTGACTTCATCGAGTACGTCTCGCACACCTGGGTGCTGGACTCCGAGGGCAGCAAGGTCAAGCCGCTGGAGTCCGAGTCCGGCTACTGGCGGATCGACAAGGACCGCAAGGTCGAGATCGTCATGGTCCGCGACCAGGGCATCGTGGAGATCTGGTACGGCGATCTCGCCGACCAGAAGCCGCAGATCGACCTGGTGACGGACGCGGTCGCGCGGACCGCCGCATCCGGTCCCTACACCGGCGGCAAGCGGCTCTACGGCTACGTCAAGGGCGACCTGATGTGGGTCGGCGAGAAGGCCACCCCCGAGGTGCCGCTGCGCCCGTACATGTCGGCGCATCTGAAGAAGGTCGTCACCCCGGAGCAGGTCGAGTCCTGGGCCAAGGACCTCGGTGACCTGCCGGACGACGGCATCGCGTTCTTCAAGTAGTCCTTCGGTTCTTTCCGGGCCCGGGCCTTCGCCCGGGTGCCGGCCCGGGCCGGGCGCCGAGGGGCGATCCGTGATCCCCCCGCCCGCCCGGATCGCGCTGCCTACACTGGACACGTGGTGAGCACCGACTGGAAGAGCGATCTGCGGCAGCGCGGCTACCGCCTGACTCCGCAGCGCCAGCTTGTCCTCGAAGCCGTCGACACCCTGGAACACGCGACCCCCGACGACATCCTCGTCGAGGTGCGCAAGACCGCGTCCGGGGTGAACATCTCGACGGTCTACCGGACCCTGGAGCTGCTGGAGGAGCTGGGGCTGGTCTCCCACGCCCATCTCGGCCACGGCGCGCCCACGTATCACCTGGCCGACCGCCACCACCACATGCACCTGGTCTGCCGGGACTGTGGGGACGTGATCGAGGCGGACGTACAGGTCGCCTCCGGCTTCACCGCCGAACTCCGCGAGAAGTTCGGTTTCGAGACCGACATGAAGCACTTCGCGATCTTCGGTCAGTGCCGCAAGTGCGCCCGCAAGGCCGCTGCTGACCAGTCGTAGGCTTGTGCGTATGCAGCGACATTCAACGATCAGCCCTTTGCTGTCCCTGCCCGGCGCCGTCCCCGCCGAGGGACCTGACGAAGGTGTCGCCGCGCACTACGGCGATCTGTTCCGCGAGCAGCGCGCACTCGCCGACGGCACCGGTCTCGTCGACCTCTCGCACCGGGGCGTCATCACCGTATCCGGCAGTGACCGGCTCAGCTGGCTGCATCTGCTGCTCACCCAGCACGTCAGCGACCTGCCGTCCGGGCAGGCCACCGAGGCCCTGATCCTGTCCGCGCACGGCCACATCGAGCACGCGCTCTATCTCGTGGACGACGGCGAGACGGTGTGGGCGCACATCGAGCCCGGCACCCAGGAGGCGCTCCTTGCCTACCTGGAGTCGATGAAGTTCTTCTACCAGGTCGAAGTCGCCGACCGTACGGACGAGTTCGCGGTCGTGCATCTGCCCGCAGGCTCGATCGCCGAGGTCCCGGACGGTGTGGCCGTACGGGAGACCCCGCAGGGCCGCGACCTGTTCCTGCCGCGCGCCGACCTGGAGTCGTACGCCGCGGCCAACGGCCCCGCGATCGGGGTCCTGGCCTACGAGGCACTGCGCGTCGAGGCGCACCGCCCGCGGCTCGGCTTCGAGACCGACCACCGCACGATTCCGCACGAGATCGGGCTGATCGGCACGGCCGTGCACCTGCAGAAGGGCTGCTACCGGGGTCAGGAGACCGTGGCGCGCGTCCACAACCTGGGGAAGCCGCCGCGCAGGCTGGTCTTTCTGCATCTGGACGGCAGCGAGGTGCACCTGCCCGGGCACGGCACGCCGATCCGGCTGGCCGCGGACGGGGAGGACGGCCGTCAGCTGGGCTTCATCACCACCTCGGCCCGCCACCACGAGCTGGGCCCGATCGCGCTCGCACTGGTGAAGCGGAATGTGCCGGTGGACGCGCCGCTGCTGGCGGGGGGCACGGCCGCGGCCCAGGAGACGGTCGTCGAGCCCTAGGGGCAGACCTCACACCTCCAGCAGCACCGTGAACGGGCCGTGATTCGTGAGCGAGACCCGCATCTCCGCTCCGAACCGGCCCGTCTCCACATGCGCCCCCAGCGACCGCAGCTGCGCCACCACCTCGTCGACCAGCGGCTCGGCGATCTCGCCGGGCGCCGCCGCGTTCCAGGTGGGGCGGCGGCCCTTCCGGGCGTCCCCATAGAGAGTGAACTGAGAGATCACCAGCAAGGGCGCATTCACGTCCGAGCAGGACTTCTCACCGTCGAGAATTCTTACCGACCACAGCTTGCGGGCGAGCTGTGCCGCTTTCTCCGGTGTGTCCCCGTGGGTGACTCCCACCAGCACACACAGCCCTTCGCCGACGATCTCGCCCACGGTCTCACCGGCCACCACGACGCTCGCGCCGTCGACCCTCTGCACCACTGCACGCATACAGACCAACCTATCGGGGGCTGAACGGGTGTAGACCGCCTGCACCGGCACCGTTCGTAATGGCACGATGCACGGAGGCGGTGCGTCCCCTCGGCTCTCCGGGCCTGGGAAGACCCCATGCACCGGTCGAGGGGACTGATTCACGCATGAGCACACCTGGCATCGGGCAGCCGCCCGGTCCCGTACCGATGACCACCCGCACCGGGGCCGGTACAGGCAGCGGGGCAGGGGCCGTGCGCCCGCCCGCGCAGCGCACCGCGGGCACCCTGCCGCCCGAGCCCCGTACACACGACCTCGCCGCCCTGCGGCTCCCGGAGCTGCGGGCGCTGCGCCGCGACTCGCAGCGGGACGAGGCGGACCTCAGCTATGTGCGGCGGCTGCTGCAGGGCCGTATCGACATCCTGCGCTCGGAGTTGTCCCGGCGGACGGATCCACCGGTGCCCGTGGCCCCGGTGGCGGTCGGCGGAGTGGGCCTGACCAGCCCGGACGCCGCGGTCGTCGACCGGCTCTCGCAGATCCTCGCCGATCCGCCGTCGCAGCGCGGCAGCTCGGCCCGGCACGTGACGTTGTCCACGCCGCGTGGCGAGGAGTACCGGCGGCTGGCCTCGGAGATGCTCGCCGAGGTGGAGCTGTCGGACCTGGATGCCCGTACGGACGAGGAACTGCATACGGCGATGGGGCGGCTCGCCGGCTACGAGCAGCAGGTCTCGCGGCAGCGCCAGCAGCTGCAGCGGACCGCCGACGACTGCAGCGCGGAGATCGCCCGCAGGTACCGCGAAGGGGAAGCGCAAGTGGACGACCTGCTCATCTGAAGCACGCGATACGCCCGGTCGGGGAGGTCCGGGCGGCGTTCCGGCTCCGGTCCCGCGGGCCCGGAAAAGCCTGTGACGTGCGAGGTGTCGGCGCATAGCGTGCAGGCATGAGCCCTGATGTGCGTACCGTCACCGAGTCCGACTTCGCCGGCTGGCTGAGTGCCTGCAAGACCGGTTTTCTGCAGGACCCGCTGGTCAGCGAGGAGCAGGCCGCGAGCCGGCTGGCGCATACGGATCTGACCCGCATCCAGGGCGCCTTCGACCGCGGCCGCTGCGTCGCGACGTACCGTTCGTTCGCGCAGGAGCTCACGGTCCCCGGCGGTGCGGTCGTCCCGGCGAACGCCGTCTCCGCCGTCACCGTCTCGCCGACCCACCGCCGTCGCGGACTGCTCACCAGGATGATCACCGCGGACCTGGCGGCCGCGAAGGAGCGCGGTGACATCGTCTCGACGCTGATCGCCGCCGAGTACCCGATCTACGGGCGGTACGGCTTCGGGCCCGCCGCCTGGTACACCGAATGGAGCATCGACGTCGCGCGCACCGGTCTCGATCCGCGCTGGTCGGGCCCCGAGGACGGGGGCCGGATCGATCTGGCCGACGCCGAGGAGGTGCGCACGCTCGGCCCCGGTCTCTACGACCGCTTCCGCGCCCGGCAGGCCGGGGCCGCCGACCGCGACGAGCGCTGGTGGCGGGTGAACACCGGGCTGGAGGAATCAGGCTCCGAGCCCTGGAAGGAGCCGTACTACGCGCTGTACCGCTCGGCGGCCGGCGAGGTGGAGGGCCTGGTCGTCTACACCGCCGAGATCAGCTGGTCCGACGCCGGACAGCCCGACAACACGGCGGTCGTCCAGAAACTGATCGCGGTCTCGCCCGCCGCCGAGCGCGCCCTGTGGCACTACGTCTGCTCGGTCGACTGGATCACCACGGTGAAGTCGGGCCGCCGCGCGCCCGACGACCTTCTCCCGCTCCTCTTCCCCGACGCGCGCGCCGTCAGGACGGTCACGCACGCGGACTTCCTGTGGGTGCGGGTGCTGGATGTCGTACGGGCCCTGGAGGCGCGTACGTACGCCACTCCCGGCGCTCTCGTCCTGGATCTGCACGACCCGGCGGGCCTGGCCGGTGGCCGGTTCCGGCTGGAGGTGTCGGCCGAGGGTGTCGCGGAGTGCGCCCCGACGGACCTCCCGGCCGATCTCTCCCTGGACGTACGGGAACTGGGGACTCTGTATCTGGGCGATGAATCGGTACTGCGGCTCCGGGCCCTGGGTCGTGTCACGGAGGAGCGCCCGGGCGCGGCGGCGCTGGCGGACGCGGTGTTCCGGGCACCGCGGCGCGCGTGGTGCCCGGACATCTTCTGACCGGCCCGGCCGCCTATGCCGAGGCGGAGTGGAGGAGGAGCGCCAGCACGATGCTGCCGACGCCGGTGCATGTCGGGTTCTTGGCCCGCAGGCCGAAGCTCAGCAGTCCCAGGCCGACCAGGCCCATGAAGCCGAACCGCCACTGGACGAATTCCTCGACGGCGAAGGTGATGAGCGGCATGGCAGGTCCCTCCTTGGGGTCGGGGAGGAGCGCAGGTGTCGAAGGATCTGCCAACTCGGGGTGCTGGAGGCTCACTTCGACCATGTTTCGAAAGTTGGTGCCAACTCACTTTGAGTTGTCCCCACTTGGCGGTCGTGCATAACCTCGGTCGCGCAACTCCACATACTTGGCGGAGAGTTGTAGCGTCGAGTTGTGAACCACGAAGGCGGCGCGATGAACGGAAGAAAGCCGACACACCATGACATCGCCGACACTCTGCGCGGCCGCATCCGCAGCGGCGCGCTCAGGGCCGGCGATCACATGCCCACGCAGTCGCAGCTCGTCGAGGAGTTCGGCGTGGAGCGCGGCATCGTGCGGCAGGCACTGAAGATCCTTCAGGACGACGGTCTGCTCACCCATGTGACCAGGGGCGCGCCGGCCCGGGTCGCCGATCTCGCCGGCGGGTCCGGGGCCGTGGTCCCCCCTCCGCAGCCGACGATGGTGGTCCTCGCCCCGCGGATGGTGGAGGCGTTCTCCGCTCCCGACGTCCGGATCGACGCGGTCGGTCTCACCGCCGAGACCCTGATGCTGGCGCTGAGCGAACCGCTGCGGCTGATCCATGAGGGGCGGATCAAGCCGGACAGCGTGGAGGCCCGCCTCCTGCTGCCCGACCGCAACATCGATCTGGCCTTCCCGACCCCCGTCGCTGCCCCGGAGGACGACAACCTGGTCCACCAGCGCTGGCTGGACCAGCGCAACGCCCAGGGCCTGGTCCTGCGCCACAACCTCCTCGCCCTGCACACCTCGCACGGCATCGACGTCAAGGTCACCTTCCGCGCGCTGCCGCTCACCCCGCCCGTGAAGCTGTACGTACTGAACGGCTCCGAGGCCCTCTTCGCGTACTACACCGTCACCCGGCGGGAGGAGGAGATCGACTCGACCACCGTGGAGATGTTCGACGCGTTCGGCATGCAGTCGCTCCTCTTCCCCTTCGCCGCCGGGAACGGACCGCGCGACGCGGCGTTCGTCCAGCAGTCGCAGATGTGGTTCGACGCACTCTGGAACACCATCGCCACGAACCTGACACTCTCTTAGTGAATTCTGATGCGGCACATACGGAAGAGGCGGCGCGCGTGGCCGGGACCATCGAGGACATGATCGCCGGAGCCGAGCATGTCCTCTTCGACTTCGACGGCCCCATCTGCCGTCTCTTCGCCGGTCACCGGGACCACGACGTCGCGGAGAGACTGGTCGAGTGGCTGGAGAAACGGGGCAGCCATGTGCTGCTGACCGAGGAGGAGCGGGCCTCCGCCGACCCGCACGCCGTCCTGCGCGCGGTGAGCAGGCTGCAGCCCGGCAGCGAACTGGTCGAGGGGCTGGAGGAGAAGCTCACTCTCGAGGAGCTGCACGCCACGGCGAGCGCGTGGCCCACCGCCTACGCGGACCCGTTGATACGCACCTGGAGCGCGGTCGGCGTGGGCCTGGCCATCGCCACGAACAACTCGCCGAAGGTGGCGGAGGAGTACCTCACACGCCGCGGGCTGCACGGGTGCTTCGCCCGCCACATCCACGGACGCACCACCGACCTCGGCCGCCTCAAGCCCGACCCGGACTGCGTCCTGCGCGCCCTCGCCTCCCTCGACGCCGACCCGGCCACGTCCCTGATGATCGGCGACACCCCCGCCGACCTCCACGCCGCTCGCGCCGCGGGCGTCGGCTTCCTCGGTTACGCCCACGGCGCCCACCGCGCCGACCGGCTGCGCGCCGCGGGCGCGACGGTGGTCCTGGAATCGCTGGAGCCGGTGCTCCGCACAGTGCGGAACATCGGACGGCCCCGGCCGGCAGGCGGCGGCGTCCGGTGAGGAGCCGGACGCTCGGCCCGCTCGTCGCCGCGGCCTTCGAGGCTCGGGACGGCGCAGCCGGACATCTCACTGAAGGCGTGGACGACACCCGACCGGTGGGCCACCGTGCCGCGGGTGTCGTACGGACGAGCGCATTTACGCCCGGAAGTGCCGAGCCGGACCCGACTGCCGCAGACTCCGGGGCGAGTGAGGCGGTAGCGTGCACTTCTTACGTCTGGCATCACCTCGGGCGAGAGAGTTGCACGCCATGGCCGCCGCCGAACCGATGTCCGCAACGCTTCGGCTAGCCGTCGAGCTCAGCGGGGACGGCGAGCTGCCCGAGGGACCGCTCCAGGGCTATCACCACGAGACGTACGTGTTTCCTCTGCCGCCCGGTGTGGTCGGGGACGCGGGCCCTGGCGATGGCGCCGACGCGGGTGATGGGGCGGGCGCCGGTGCGGGAGCGGGCGCCGGTGCGGCCGGGCGGGTGCGCTGGAAGTGCCGGGAACCCAGGAACGGGCTCTTCTGGTTCGACCGCAGGTGCTTCGCCTCCGAGGAGCAGCTGATCCGGGAGCTCCAGGGCCGTGTCAGCAGCCTCCCCGGCATCATCGAGGTCGAGAACGTTCCGCTGATGCGATTCGTCGAAGGCGCCACCCTGGGATCGGTGTGCGGCGACGGGGAACGGGTGCCGTGGCCCGTCGTGCGGCAACTTCTCACGCTCTTCCGGGAGTTGGCGGCCATCCGGCCCGCCCAGCTCGACCTCGAACGGACCTGTGACCCGGACGACCGCCCCAAGGACGGTGACACCGCCGGGTTTCTGGAGCGCCTGATCCGCTTCGTCGAGACGCGCGTCTACCGGGACCACATCACCGCGTACGGGGAACTCTTCGCGGACCTCGGCATCACGGATGCCTCCCTGGACATCCTGATGAAGCAGGCCGACGGGCTCCGGAAGCGGCCCTTCTGCCTGCTCCACGGGGACCTGCACCGGGAGAACCTCATCCTGGACGCCCAGGCGACGGCGTGGACGATCGACTGGGAGCTGGCCATGGTCGGTGATCCCCTCTACGACCTGGCCACCCATCTGTATCTCGCGCGCTATCCCCGCCTGCAGGCCAGGGCCGTCGCCCGGGCCTGGGCGCACACGGTCGAAGACGTCCTGGAGGGAGGCTCGCAGGGCTGGGACGAGGACCTGGACCGGCTGCTCGCCTTCAAGGCCGCGCAGTCCGTCTTCACCGACGTCATCCGCTCGGCGCTCACGCTGGGCGCCGGGCCCGAGCCGGACCGGCCTCTGCTGGACGGTACGGCGCAGCGACTGCACGCGGTCCTGGCCCGCGGAGCCCGTCCGCTGGGCATGGCGTCCTCGCCCCCCGCCCGGCGCATCGCCGACGCCCTGGACGCCTGGTGCAAGCGCCCCCGGCAGCCGCTCACTTCGTCCGCGTCCTGATCGGCGCCGGCCGGGCGAAGGCGCCGAGGGTGCGCCGAGGGGGCGACGAGGTGTTCCGAGGGTGCGCCGAGGGTCGCGGAGGGACGGGAGCCGATGGCGAGCTCAGACCGTGAGGACCACCTTCCCCAGCAGCTCTCGGGACTCGATCGCCGCATGTGCCTCGGCCGCGCGGTCCAGCGGGAACGTGCCGCCGATCACCGGGCGCAGGGCGCCCGAGGCCGCGGACGCGAGAGCGCGGGCGGCCAGCTCGGCGTGCGCGGTGGCGGAGAGCTGGAGGTCCGCGATACCGAGGAGGCGTACGCGCCGCTGCTCCGCCTCGCTTGGGTCGACCTGGGCGAAGCCGCCCGTCGGAGCGCCGTGTGCGGAGAAACGGCCGCCGTCGGTGGCGAGGGCGAAGGCCGCGAGGCCGACGTCGCCGCCCACGCCGTCGAGGACGACGTCGGCGCCGCCACCGCCGAGCGCCTCGCGAGCGCGCTCCGGCCAGCCCGGGACCGCCGCGTCGACCACGGCGTCGGCGCCGAGCTCCCGTACCAGCGCGGTCTTGCGCTCACCCCGGGCGACGCCGACGACGTACGCGCCCGCCGCCTTCGCCAGCTGGACGAGCAGCGTGCCCATGCCGCCCGAGGCACCGGTGATCAGTACCCGTTCGCCCGGCTTCAGTCCTGTCGTGTCCAGCAGCGCGGTCGCGGTGACGCCGTCGTGGATCAGTGCCACCGCGTCCGTGAGGGACAGTCCGTCCGGCACGGGCGCCAGGGACTCGGCGGCCGCGACGGCCCGTTCCGCGTAGCCGCCGGTGAAGCCGATGGACGCGGTGACCCTGCGGCCCAGCCAGGCCTCGTCCACGCCGGCCCCGACCGCCCGTACCGCGCCGGCGATACCGCCGCCCGGTACGTACGGAGGCCGCACCGGGAAGAAGTCCGTGCCCCAGCCCGCCCGGACCTGGGTCTCCACGAAGATCGTGTCGACGGCGGTGACGTCGACCACCACCTGGCCGGGGCCCGCCTCCGGCTCCGGTGCCTCTGCCGGGACCAGCACCTCCGGGCCCCCGAACGCGACCACCTGTGCCACACGCATGCTGTCCACTCCCCCTCCGGATGGGCGTTCCGGCTGTTCCGGAGCCCGTACGCAGAAGTCTGGAACTTAAACCTCGGTTGAGGTCAAGCCTCCGAGTCAGGCAGCCCGTGTCAGGCAGCCGGTGCCAGGCAAGCCCGCGGCCCGCGCCCCGCAGCCCGTGGTGCGTACGCTCTGTCCATGAGCGGTGAGCTGGGTCTGCGTGAGCGCAAGAAGCGACAGACGTACCGGACGATCTCCGACGCGGCGATCGCCCTCTTCCTGGAGAAGGGCTTCGACGCCGTCCCGGTCACCGAGGTCGCGGCCGCCGCCGAGGTCTCCAAGCCGACCCTCTTCCGGTACTTCCCGGCCAAGGAGGATCTGGTCCTGCACCGGTTCGCCGACCACGAGGACGAGGCCGCCCGAGTGGTCGCCGCCCGGCCCGAGGGCGTGACCCCGCTCGACGCACTGCACCGCCATTTCCTCGAAGGGCTGACCCGCAGGGACCCGGTGACCGGCCTCAGCGACCACCCGCACGTCCTCGCCTTCCACCGGCTGCTGTACGGCACTCCGAGCCTGGTCGCGCGCCTGTACGCGTATCAGGGGAGGTCGGAGGCGGCGCTGGCTGCGGCACTCGGCGGCGACGCGGGCGGGGGCGAGGGCGTGGGTACGGGTGTGGGCGCCCGGCTCGCCGCCGGGCAGATCGTCGCCGTCCTGCGGGTCCTCGCCGAGGAGAACTGGCGGCGCATCGCGGCCGGTGAAAGCGCGGACGACGTGTACGCGGACGCAGTGGCCGCGGCGGATCTCGCCTTCCGTCAGCTCGACGCGGGACTCTCCACGCCCTGAGTCTCAGTAAAAGATTTAACTCGGTTACGTTATTCTCGATGGAATGACGGCACTCGAGCATGCACTCAGCCAGGAACGCGACTACCACGACACCTGCCGTACCGCCCTGACCGCGATGGTCGAAGGCGCCGCCACCCGCGTCATCACCGGCGAGGACGTCGCCGCCTCGGGCGCCGACGCCGAGGCGCTCGGCTACGAGCTCCGCAGCCACGCCAAGGAACTGCGCGAACTTCCCCCGAGCCCCCTCTTCTTCGGCCGTCTCGACCACGAGGACGGCCAGAGCCACCACATCGGCCGTCGGCGCATCAGCGAACACCCGGCCGCTCCGCCGCTCGTCGTCGACTGGCGCGCCCCCGTCTCCCGCGCCTTCTACCAGGCGAGTGCCCACGATCCGCAAGGCGTAGCAGTACGCCGCCGCTTCGGCTGGGCCCCGCACAGCAAGGGCGATTCGGCCGATCTGACCGGCCTGGAGGACGAGCCTCTGACGCGCGGCGGTCGGTCGACGCCCGGCGGGCAGCCGGCGCGCGGCGAGTGTCCGTCGGGCGGCGACCATCTGTCGGGCGGAGAGCGTCCGGTGCAGGGCGAGTCATGGACGAGCGCGATCGTCGCCGGCGAGATCGAGCGGCCCCGCGTCGGCCCGATGCGCGACATCGCCGCCACCATCCAGCCCGAGCAGGACGATCTCGTACGGTCCGGACTCACCGACTCCGTCTGCGTTCAAGGCGCTCCCGGTACCGGCAAGACCGCGGTCGGGCTGCACCGCGCCGCATACCTCCTCTACACCTACCCGCAGCGCATCCGGCGCGGCGGACTGCTGATTCTCGGCCCGAACCGCACGTTCCTCTCCTACATCTCCGAAGTGCTGCCCGCGCTCGGCGAGATGGACGTCCGGCAGTCGACGATCGACGACGAGATCGCCCGTCATCCGGTACGGGCACGGGACAGCGATGCCGCCGCCGCGGTCAAGCACGACGCCCGGATGGCGGCCGTACTGCACCGCGCGCTGTACGCCCGCGTCGGCTCCCCGGCCGCCGAACTGGCCGTTCCGGACGGCTCGTACCGCTGGCGCGTACCGCTCGCCGAGCTGGAGCGGATCGTCGACGGCGTACGGGCGGAGGCGCCGCCGTATGCGGTCGGGCGCGAACGGGTCCGTACCCGCGCCGTCCGCGCGGTGCAACTCCAGGCGGAGCGCAGGTCGGGGCCGAGGAGCAGCAGCTGGGCGCAGCGCATCGGCCGGTCGCGGGCAGTCTCCGCCTTCGTCGACGCGGTCTGGCCGAAGGCGCGGCCGGAGGAGGTGCTGACGGCGCTGCTCACGGACCCGGACGATGTGCTGCTCACGGACTTGGCCGATGCCCCGGTCGCGGACTTGGCTGACGCTCCGCTCACCGCGGAGGAACGGGAAGCGATCCGCTGGGAACGGCCGCCCCGCTCCTGGAAGTCTGCGGCATGGTCGGCCGCCGACCTCGTCCTCCTCGACGAACTCGCCGGCCTGATCGAACGGCCCGAGGGCTACGGCCACATCGTCATCGACGAGGCACAGGACCTCTCGCCGATGCAGTGCCGCGCGATCGCCCGGCGCTCCGCCTTCGGCTCACTGACCGTCCTCGGCGACCTGGCTCAGGGCACCACGCCGTGGGCCGCCCGCAGCTGGCCGGAACACCTCGCCCACCTCGGCCGGCCACAGACCGCCGTGGTGCCGTTGACCACCGGTTTCCGCGTCCCGGCGGCCGTCGTCGAGCTGGCCAACCGGCTCCTCGGCGCCCTGTCGGTCGATGTGCCGACGGCCCGTTCGCTGCGGCGCGACGGCGAGCTGACGGTCCGTGCGGTCCCGGACATCGCCGCGGCGACGGTCGAGGCGGTACGGGCCGCGCTCACCCGGGAGGGCTCGGTCGGTGTGATCGCGGAGGACTCCGGCGTACCCGTGCTGCGCGGCGCGCTCACGGCCGCCGGGATCGCGGAGGACGGAGACGGCCGCGTCACCGTCCTCGGGGCGTCACTCGCCAAGGGGCTTGAGTACGACCATGTCGTCGTCGCCGAGCCCGCCGCCATCGCCGCGGCGGAGGAGCGTGGGCTGCACCGTCTGTATGTGGCCCTCACCCGGGCGGTCTCGCGTCTCGACGTCCTGCATCAGCGGCCCCTGCCGCCGGAGTTGGCATGACGGCGTGAGGGTGGCGTGGGTCAGGGTGGCGTGCGTCAAAGTGGCGTGGGTCAGGCAACGGCCGGGCCTCAGCGAGGACTTCGGGCAGGGCGGACCGGTCGTGCGGCTCCCGCCGACGCGCGGGACGGAGCCGCCGGAGTTGGATTGGGGTTAGGCGTGTTGCCGGTGTTCCCGCCGTTCCCTTTCCTCAGAGCCTTTCACCAGTGCGTCGAACGGGAACGCCTGACCTCGACACGCCGCACGCCGCACGCGTCACTCGGTCGTGGCAGGCGGCCCGTACGTGGCGGCCAGCTCTGCCGCGAGCCGCGCCAGCCGTTCCCGCGCCTCCGGAGGCTCCAGGACCTCGATCCGCGCGCCCAGACCGGCCAGCTGCGCTGCAACCACCTGCGGCGACGGCCCGTCGACCTCGATCTCCAGCCACCCGTCGTCGAGCGGCCCGCCGACCCGCAGCCGCCCGCCGAACAGCCCCTGCAGCACCGGCTCCGCACTCCGCTCGGCCCGGGCCCGTACGGTCGTCGCGAGCATGCGGTCCTCCATGCGCCCGGCGAGTGAGCGCCAGGTCTCGGCGAGATCGAAGCCCTCCGGACGGACGACGGGTTCGCCGGTCGGTTCGACGGACGTGACACGGCTGAGCCGGAACGTCCGCAGTCCGCGGTCGGTTCCGGCGACGAGATAGCCGACGCCGGCCTTGGACGCGAGCCCGAGCGGATGGACCGTGCGGTCACGGGCGGGCCTGCCCGGAGCGGCGTAACCGAGCCTGACCTGCGTACCGTCCAGCACCGCGCGCTGGAGCGCGTCGAGGTGGGGCGCCGCGGCGGTGAGCGGGGAGCGCGACCAGTCCGTACCGTCGGTGACCCCCGCCCGCGACGCGGCCTCCGCTTCGGAACGGAACGGCGCCGGCAGGGCCCGTACGAGCTTGCGCAGCGCCGTCCGCAACTCGGGTGTGGCCGTGAGGCCGCCGGACAGGCTCCCCGGTGCGCCTGGGCCGGCCGACGTGTCCGGACCGGCCGACGACGGCCCTGCGACAAGGAACAGTGCCCGGATCTCGCCGGCGGTCAGTCCGGTGAGGTCGGTCCTGGCCCCGCCGACCAGCGACCAGCCGCCGCCCCGGCCGCGCTGCGAGTACACGGGAATCCCGGCGCTCGCCAGCGCCTCCAGGTCGCGGCGTGCCGTGCGCTCCGACACTTCGAGCTCCGCGGCGACCTCGCTCACGGTCACGCGCCCGCGCGCCTGAAGGAACAGCAGCGCCGCCACCAGTCGATCGGCCTTCATGCCGGCCATTGTCCCCGGTGAAGTGGCCACCGTATGGCCTGTTCAGCCTGACGGAGAACCTGTCACCACGTCCGCTCAGGGGGCGGACGCGTCCAGGATCGGGATCAACACTTCCTCCTCGTAGAGCAGATGGCTCTCCAACTCGTGGGTGAGCCGCTCGACTTCACGGAGTACAAGCGCCCGGTCCGCGCCGTCCGATCGGACAACCTCGCGCAGTTCGGTGGTGAGGGCCGCGATCTTCTCGTGCTCCTGGCGCAATCTGTCCAGCGCCGGTGTGAGTTCGGCGTACCGCCCGGCGAGGAACGGGAACATCGCAACGTTCTCACCGGTGTGGTGGTTGTGCAGACCCGCGCAGAGGGTCAGACAGTTGATGCGGAGCTGTGCGCCCAGCCCGGGGCCCGATTCGGTGATCTCCTTGCGGATCAGGGCGAGTTCCCGCCGGAAGCCGTCGTGGATCACCTTGAGGGCCTCGCCCATCGACGTCGCGTTCGGGTTCGGCGGTCCGTTCTCGATCGCTTCGAGCGCGACCACGGGAATCACGCGCTCCGTCTTGGCCTGGTAGTCCGCCCACCCGGGGTCGGCCTCGACGGCCCGTGCGAAGGCGGCGTCGCGCTCCGCGCCTTCGAGGACGACAGCCCTGGCCTCGTAGGTGAAGACGCCGTCCTCGACGGTGAGACGGGGATGGGCCAGCAGGTTCCGGAACCAGTCCGGATTCTTCGGTGCGCCGCCGGCGGAGGCGATGACGAGGACTCGTTCACCGCCGTCGGGGAGGTAGCCGACGGGGGTGGTGTGCGGGGCGCCGGACCGCGCCCCCGTGGTGGTGAGAAGGAGCAGCCGGGCTCCTTCGAAATAGCCGCCGACGCGTCCGCCGTTGGCGCGGAACTCATCGATGACCTGCTGATTGAAATCGTTCGGCATTCTCTGCTTTCTTCTCTGTTTGCGGGCATGGCAAATCACCGCCGGGTGGGGGCGGGTTGAAGCGCGCTCGCGGAATTGGCGGCGATCGATGCGCCGTCGGGCACGGTGAAGCGCGGTCAGGCGCGGTCAAGCGCAGGGAAACGTGGCACGCACGCCGCGCACGCCGCGCACGCCGCGCACGCCACGCATGGCGCGGGTGGCGCGTATTGAACTCGTCGCACGCATGGCGGGTGTCACGCGGAGAGTGGCGCGATGAGCGCGAAAAGCGCAGATGGCGCGGAAAGCAGAAAGGCGGGCCTCTCGCCCGCCTCGAAATCACTCCGAGGCCGGGTGCCCTACTCGTTCGTGGCCCATGGCCGACCCGGCAGTCACGATCACAACCTAATACCGGGCTGGGCGCCGGGGCAACGTCGATTCCCGGCCGCATTGTGCGCCCCGCACATCCGTGGGCGCATTCCCATTCTCCGGGCGGTGCGGAGTGGCGAGCCCGGCCGGGCGGTCAGGCGGCAGGAACTGCTCAGTCATCGGTCAGCTCCCGTGGGACTACTCACCTTCGCTGGGAACGGACACCCAGGGGTGACCCGTCTCGCTGAACGTGAGGCAGGGCAGTGCTCTGACCTCGGGTTTCTCAGGTTGAGCGCGACGTCAGGTGTCCGTCGGTCTCGCTCAACCTGAGTAGGTCGTTCCTCCCTGCTGTAACCGGCAGAGCGGTGTCGGCGGATCAGCTTCCTGGTGGCAGGTGCGCTTTGCGAAGGTCACGCTCCCTAACCGGCTTCTGGTGCGCCTCAGGAGAACTTGTACCCGGTGAAGTCGGCGATGTGGACGAACCCGATGCGCTGATAGAGGGCGTTGCTGGTGGGGTTGTCCGGGTCTGTGAACAGGACGACGTCCGTCGCGCCCGCGGTCAGCGCGGCCCTGCTCACCGCGACCGTCACGGCTCCCGCGTAGCCGCGGCCGCGGAGGTGGGCCGGGGTGTAGACGGGGTCCACCCGGACCATGCCGCCGACGACCGAGGTCGCGGCCGCCATCGAGAGGGGGGTGCCGTCCGGGGTCTCCCAGAACGTGAAGTGCCTGTCGCCGAAGCGCGAGTCGTCCCAGGAGCCGGCGTCGATCAAGTCGATGGAGGTCTGCTCCCCGACGTCGACACAGAACTCACGGCACCAGCGCACGACTTGCTCACGGTCCTTCCCGCCCGTGATGCGACCCCGGCCCTCTGGGCGCGGCTGCGGTGGGGTGAGCGTGCCGAGACGGTAAAGATGCGTCCGCCAGAAAGGTACCGGCGCCGCGCCCGTGTGCCGCTGCCATGACTCGGCGAAAGCGCCGGCGGTGTCGTGGTCCGCGATGACGTTGGAGGGGGAGTGGCCGAGGCCGGTCAGGTGAGCGGCGAGGGTGTCGGTCTGCTCGACAGAGAGGGGGGTGAGGCCCAGGCGGCCGCGCGGAGTGAGATAGAAGATCGCGCGGACCTCGCCTCCTGACTCCAGTCGGCCGAAGACGGAGGCTTCGATGTCGTGTTCGGCCGCCCAGCGTGTTCGCAGTTTCTCGATGTCCGTCAGAGGCGTGTTGTGCAGGGCAGGCCGTGAGCGCAGGAAGTCCCCGGCCCGGGCGAGGAAGCCGTCGACGTCTTGGGTGAGGTGCCAGTCATCCGGGAGCATGCTTCATGATCCCGGATGACCTCGACTCGGCGGGAACACTTGCTCAGAGATGCACCGTCGACACGACTGGTCCAACGCCTTTCAGCCCCGTGATGTAACTGCTCCTGATCAGGCGCGAGTTTTCCTCGTCCACTGGCTGGTCCGCGGGCTTCTGCGGGTCAGCATGGCGATAAGTGCCCAGTTCAGGTGGGCTTCGGAGTGCTGGGGCAGCCAGGCGAGTGTGGGGACCGTTCAGCGGATGCTCAGGCGCTACCGCGAGCAGGGCCTGTGGGGCCTGGTCGATCACCGTCAGCGGACGTTCACCATCCGCACCGGATCCACCTCGCCTACGACGCGGTATCCCCACCCCACTGCCTCACAAGCCGCCCGCGCCGCTGCGAACTTGGCCGCCGACCGTGCGTCGATCCGGTCCAGCGGCCGGCAGTCCACCACCAGCCCCCGCCCGTCCTCGAACCGAGCGAAGTAGTCCGGAGCGTGCGAGACCCGCTTGCCCCGCTCGCCCTCCCAGAACAGCCACAACGGCTGCGACAGCAGCCCCGTCACCTGCGGCGTGAAGTCGAGCAGCATCGCGTGATCCCGCTCCAGCCAGGACTCGAACCCCACGTGCCCACCGGTCGTCGACGACCAATACAACCCAGGGAAATGCCGCTGCCCCCGGTAGGACGGGAACCCCCGCACCGGCCGCCCTTCCTCGAACGCCACCGAGACGGCCTCGGACAGAAGCCGCCGGTGCTCGCCCGCGGCATCCCGCCAGCCCACCTCGAAACCGTCCACCTGCGACGGCGCCGACCCCTCCAGCTCACGCAGCCCCATGTATGGCACTGTGCAGTTCCGACGGGACTGAGCAGGAAGAACGGGACACAAACCCCTCATGTGAGTGACTGGCGCCCACGGGCCAGAGCACCGATACTCCGTTGCTTGATCAAAAACCGGTTCGACAGCATGGCGCCATGCAACGACATGAGCACGCCGGACCCGCAGCACTGCGCTCCATGCAGAGCCTGGCCACCCGCACCTTTCCGACAACCGGCTACCACCACATCGGCGACCTCACATGGAACTGGTGCCTGGCCCTCGACCGCGCCGACCAGTGCCCGACAGCCGTCTGGACGCACGGCGAACAGACGCTGGCCTGGGGCTGGTTAGAACTGCCCGACACCTTGATGCTCCAGGTCGACCCGGAGCACCCGGAACTGGCTCACGAGGTCCTCACCTGGGCCGAACACACGGCATCAGGCCCGCTGAGCATCGACGTCACCGAGACCGAACCACACCTGATCAAGGCACTGGAACAGCGCGGATACACCCGGACCACCGACGGACCGTTCATGACGTGCCTTGGCCGCCCCCTCACCGGCCTGCCGGACATCCCGCACCTGCCGGACGGCTACTCGATCCACCCCCAGCGCGACCATGCCGACGTGGCAGGCCGGGCGGCAGCACACCGCGCCGCCTTCGGATCGACCAGGATCACCACCGAACGACACGCCCGCATGAGGGACACCTGGCCCTACCGGTCCGAACACGACCTCATCGTGACCTCGCCCACCGGGGAAGTCGTCGCCTACTGCCAAGGCTGGTACGACCCGACCAACGGAATCGGCGAGTTCGAACCCATTGGCACCCACCCCGATCACCGCCGCCTCGGCCTCGCCCGAGCCGCCTGCATCGCGGTGCTGCACGCTTTCGCCGACGCCAGCGGCCACCGTGCCATCGTCTACTCACGCGGCGACGCCGCATACCCCATCCCCAAGCGGCTGTACGAGTCCTTGGGCTTCACCGCGTACACCCGCACCCACACCTACGTCGGGGTGTGACCGAGGTACGCGCCAAAGGGGCGACGAGATGATCTTGAAGCCCTGAGCGCTCGGCCCCCGTATTTCAGAGGGACACGCGCACTGTTCTGCCAGCGGCAGAACACAGGCCGGACCGGGCTCGACGATCACTACAGTCCAGTCTCATGGCGACGATTACGACGCGTACGGTCGAGTACCCGGCCGACGGTTTGACGATGATCGGGCACCTCGCGCTCCCGGCCGGTATCGACCGCCGACCCGCGGTGCTGCTCGGACCAGAGGGCATGGGGCTCAGCGACGTCGAGCGCCGCCGGGCCGATGCTCTCGCCGAGCTGGGATACGTAGCGCTGGCCTTCGACCTTCACGGCGGGCGCTATTTGGGCGACCCCGAGGAGATGCTGGCCCGTTGCATACCACTGCTCTCTGATCCCGACCGGATGCGGGGCATCGGCCATGCGGCGCTCGACGTGTTGCGCACCGAATCGCGGGCCGACCCCGACCGGATCGCGGCCGTCGGCTACGGCACCGGAGGCGCCGTCGGGCTGGAACTCGGGCGCGACGGCGTCAACCTGCGCGCGATCGGGACAGTCAACGCACTGACCACGGGCCGACCGGGCGAGGCAGCGCGCATTCGCTGCCCGGTGTGGGCCGGGGTCGGGTCGGAAGACCCGATCATGCCGCCCGCGCAACGGGACGCGTTCACCGCCGAGATGCAGGCCGCAGGCGTCGACTGGCGCCTCGCGGTCTACGGCGGGGCCTTGCACGCCTTCCACCACCCGCCGGTCGACCACCCCACGGTCCCCGGCGTCGGCTACCACCCACAGCACGCGCAGCGAGCCTGGCGCGACGTCGTCGACCTGCTCGCCGAGTGCCTGCCCGTGACGGAAGATCTGCGGGCATGACCCAGGCAAACAGCCTGGCGCCAGGCCTGGTCCGCGTCGGGCACTCACAGTCCCCTCCCCTCAAGTCCCCATAGCAGAACCACATTCGGGCGGATACTCGATCGCGGAGACGCGTTCGCAACTGCCGCAGTAAATACCGGATTTACTGCGACGGAGCCCCTGCCGTGATCCTCGCGACCTGCGGCGGTCCGTTCCGGCCGCCAGGGCGAGGTCTACGCATTTACTGCGGCCTCACCGTGCTGACCACGTGCGAAGTCGCATCATGATCAACTCATTGCCCCTTTGGCGCGTATCTCGGAACCGGCGCGAATCGCATCTGATGCGAACTGGGCGCTCGTTGCGCCGCGTTGGCCGATCGGGCGTAAGGAAGCCGCTGATCAGTGAATTGAG